>NZ_JBHTTQ010000002.1:135573-185772 GCF_042794475.1 Streptomyces sp. NPDC056527 | reverse complement strand
AGTTGTGGACGGAGAGGGGATCGTCGTGACCGACACCGCACACACCCTGGGCACCTCCCGCACCCTCTGGGAGCTCGTCGAGCGGCGGGCCGCCCTCACGCCCGGGCGGCCCGTCCTCCTCCAGGGGGACCGGAGTCTCACCTTCGGGGAGCTGCGCGAGCGCGCCGAGCGGTGTGCCGCCGGGCTGTACGGGATGGGGGTGCGGCCCGGGACGGTCGTGGCCTGGCAGCTGCCCACCCGGATCGAGACCGCCGTCCTCTCCTTCGCGCTGGCCCGCCTCGGAGCCGTGCAGTCCCCGGTCATCCCCTTCTACCGGGACCGCGAGGTCGGCTTCGCGCTGCGCGAGTCCAAGGCCGACTTCTTCGCCGTGCCCGGGGTGTGGCGCGGCTTCGACCACACGGAGATGGCACGGCGGCTAGGGGCGCGCGGGATCTTCGAGGCGTACGACGACCTGCCGGACGGCGATCCGGCCGTCCTGCCGCCGGCCCCGGCGAGCGGCGTCGACGTGCGGTGGATCTACTGGACCTCCGGGACGACCTCCGATCCCAAGGGCGTGCTGCACACCGACCGCTCACTCATCGCGGGCGGCTCCTGCCTCGCCCACGCGCTGCGTCTGAGCGAGGACGACATCGGCTCGATGGCCTTCCCGTACGCGCACATCGCCGGGCCCGACTACACGGTGATGCTGCTGCTCTACGGCTTCCCGGCGGTGATGTTCGAACAGTTCGCGCTGCCCGAGGCGCTGGCGGAGTACCGCAGGCACGGTGTGACGGTGGCCGGCGGGTCGACCGCCTTCTACTCGATGTTCCTCGCCGAGCAGCGGAAACAACCCGGCCGCAAGCTGATCCCGACGCTGCGGCTGCTCGCGGGCGGCGGGGCGCCCAAGCCGCCGGAGATCTATCACGCCGTCGTACGGGAGATGGGCTGCCAGCTCACGCACGGGTACGGGATGACCGAGGTCCCGATGATCACGATGGGCGCGCCGGACGACACGGTGGAGAACCTGGCGACGACGGAGGGCCGGCCGCCCGAGGGCATGGAGATACGGATCTCCGAGGGCGGCGAGGTCCGGCTGCGCGGCGAGGCGGTCTGCCGGGGCTATCTGGACCCCGCGCAGTCGGCGGCCGCCTTCGACGAGGACGGCTTCCTGATCACGGGCGACGTGGGGCATGTGACGGCGAGCGGGCACCTCGTCCTCACGGGCCGGATCAAGGACATCATCATCCGCAAGGGCGAGAACATCTCGGCCAAGGAGATCGAGGACCTCCTGCACCGGCATCCGGCGGTCGGCGACGCGGCCGTGATCGGCCTCCCGGACCCCGAGCGCGGCGAACGGGTCTGCGCGGTGATCGAGCAGCCGCCGGGCGCCGAACCCCTGGCCCTGGAGACGGTCACGGGTTTCCTGCGCGCGCAGGGCCTCTCCGTCCACAAGCTGCCGGAGCAACTGGAGGTCGTGGAGGCCCTGCCGCGCAACGAGACCCTGCGGAAGGTCCTCAAGTACAAGCTGCGCGAGCGCTACGCCGGGAGCCGGGTCACTCCGTCATGAAGTAGTGGGCGAACGCGGTCACCGCCGCGGCCTCGTCGACCTGGCCGGAGGCGAGGGTCGGCAGCGTCCGGGCGCTCAGGGCCGCCGACTCCGGGTCGACACCGAGCGCCAGGAGAGCGCGCTCCACCCCGGCGGGGGTCGCGGCCATGGCGAGGACGGCATGCAGGAAGGGCCGGGCGATCTCGGCGAAGCGCTCGGGGTGGTCGTGCAGCCGCTTCACCGCACCGCCGACGAACTCCTCGCGGCTGACCCGCTGGTCTCCGTCGACGTCGGCGATCCCGGCCATGCCCTGCCAGAAGGCCTCGGCGCCGTCGCACAGCGCCTGTCCCCGGTCGGAGCGGAACGACACCTCGAACTCCGTCAGGAGCCGTTTCGCCGCCGTGCTGAAGTCCTCGCGCGAGATCGTCCCGTCGCCGTCCTGGTCGAAGGCGGAGAAACGGCGGGCGATCCGGCGCTGGTAGAGCTGTCCGGGGTCCTGGTCCTGCTCGGGTTCCATGGGCTCCATGGGCGGAGCGTACGACGAAGGCGGCCCTCATGCCGAGAGGGACGGCCGTGTGGAGCCGAGCCGCTACGCGGAGAGACGACGCACGTCGTGGTTCCGTGGGCGGATCGTCTGGGCGGGCACGGAGGCGGTCTGTCCGACGAGGGAGTCCACGGGCAGGGGCCGGGCCCGCTCGTCGACGGCGTCGGTGGCGTCCGCGTACACCTCGAAGAGCCGGCGGACGCCGAGCGCGGCCAGGACGCGGTTGACGTGCGAGCCCTCCACCGCGCCGCGCGCGGGCAGCACGACCCGCAGCCGCCCGCCGCAGGAGCGCATCAGACGGCGCGACGCGATCAGCACGCCCACGCCGCTGGAGTCGCAGAACAGCACCCCCGACAGATCGAGGACCACGTCGTGCCGGCCGCCCGCGACCGCGTCATGGACGCGTCTGCGGACCAGCGGCGACGTCACCAGGTCCAGTTCGCCCTGGATGCGCAGCACGGTCCAGGGGTCCCGCTCGTCTTCCTCGACATGGAGCGTCACGACTAGCGCCCTTCAAACGGAGGCAGTGCTTCCTGTCCCCTCCCGCTGCCCCGCCACGGCGGAACGAAACACCCCGGATGAAAGGTGACGCTTTCTCTACCATCACCAGGCCCTGTGTGGGTGTACTTGCCACAAAGGCGGGTGCGCTGCCGGTCGGGCGCATTACTTTGGACGGTGAACTCGGGTCGGGAGGGCAGTCGAAGAGCTCCGGAGGGCTTCGTATGGCGAAGGACACACCACCGCGCTGGGACCGCAGGATGCAGCAGCGGCTGGCGCGCGGTGAGGCCGCCGCGCTCGGCGAGCTCTACGACCGTTTCGCCTCTCTCGTCCACAGCCTGGCCCACCGGGTGCTCGACGACGACAGCGCCGCCGACCAGGTCACCCGCGAGGTGTTCGGCTACATCTGGGAGAACCCCGACGCCTACGACCCCAAGCAGGGCAACATGCGCTCGTGGGTCGCCAAGCTGACCCAGCGGCAGGCGGTGCACCGCCTGCGGCAGACGGAGGCGACGGCGTACGCGGAGACCGGCGAGGGCTCGGCGGAGGAGCTGGAGCAGAAGGTGCGCCAGGCCTCGGTCGCCGCCCGCGCGGACTACATCGTCACGTCCATGCCGGCGCCGCTGCGCGCGGCGCTGGAACTGGCGTACTTCCAGCGGCGGGACTACCGCCAGACCGCCGCCGACCTCGGAGTGACGGAGGACGAGGCGCGGCGCCGGCTGCGGCTCGGACTGCAGCTGCTGTCGACGGCGAACACCCGCCCGCTGGAGGGGACCTCACCGCCCGGCTACGGACGCACGCTGTGAACGAGGCGAACGGCGACCCGGACGAGGTCGCGCGCGCTCCGTGGATACCGGGACCACGGTCGGCCGCGGACGACCACGCGGACCTGACGGGACGGCCCGAGGTGAGGGCGCCCGAGCCGGCGGAGGAGCCCGCTCCCCCGCCCGCACCCGCACCCCCGCCTCCTCCTCCGCCGGTCGTGCCGCCGCACAGTGTGCTCAAGTCCCTCCTCGGGGCGTGGGCGCTGTCGGCGTGTTCGGCCGAGGAGACCCAGGCCGTCGAGGACCACCTCACGGTGTGCGCGCCGTGCGCGGACGAGGCGCTGAGGCTGCGGGACGCGGTCGGGCTGCTGCACTCCGAGCGGGATCTGGACCTCGATCCGCTGCTGCGCTCCCGGGTCCTGGAGAACTGTCTGGGCCGGCGCCCCGCCCGTATCCCGGTGCCCGCCTGGGCGACGTCGTACGACGCGGAGACGGCCCGGCTCGACGCGCTGCTGCGGGACATCGGCGAGTCGGAGTGGCACGCGCCGGTGCGGCTGAAGTGGTTCGAGGGCGAGCGTCCGATGAGCCGCAAGACGACGGTGGCCGGGGTCATCGGGCATCTGCTGACGGTGGACGGCCTGGTGTCGGCAGCGCTCGGTCTGGACGACCCGTTGGGGCCTTCGGCCACGGAGGTGTCGCCGACGGAGCGGACGGAGACGTACTGGCAGGGCTCGTACCATCCGCCGACGCGCGGGGTGCGCGAGCCTTGGCGGGAACAGAGCCACACGCTGATCCGCACGGTGTCGTTCGCCGGGCGGGGCGTCGCGGATCTGACGGTGACGTACGGCGACTTCGCGCTGCCGATGCGGGACTCGCTGCTCGAGCGGGCCTTCGAGTGCTGGGTGCATGCGGACGACATCGCGAACGCGGTGGCGTATCCGTACGAGCCGCCCAGCGGGGCGCATCTGCACGGCATGATCGATCTGGCGGCGCGGCTGCTTCCGGCGGCGCTGGCCGACCGGCGGCGCGCGGGCCTGGCGTCCCCGCCTCGCCATCTGGTGACGGCCGGCGCGCCCGGCCGCTCGCTCCATCTGGAGGTGGAGGGCTCGGGCGGGGGCCACTGGTACATCGCCCTGGACTCCCCGGCGGCCCTCGGCTCCCCCGACCACGCGGTGGCGCAGGTGGCCATGGACGGCGTCGAGTTCTGCCAGCTGGTGGCGGGCCACGTCCCACCGGAGGAAGCGGCGGCGGGCCAGGACGGCGACCGCGAGGCGATCCGCGACGTCCTCTTCGCGGCGGCCTCACTGAGCCGCCTGTAGGCCCCGGGCCCCGCGGCGCCCGCCCCACCCGGTGGTGGGCGCCGACCCTCGTGGAGTAGTGGGTTAGGTGAAGACCACCGTGCGGCGACCGTTCAGGAGGATTCGGCGTTCCGCATGCCACTTCACCGCTCGCGCCAGCGCCTGGCATTCGACGTCACGGCCGATCGCCACCAGCTGGTCCGGGGTGACCTCGTGGCCCACCCGCTCGACCTCCTGCTCGATGATCGGGCCCTCGTCGAGGTCCGCCGTCACGTAGTGGGCGGTCGCGCCGATCAGCTTCACGCCGCGCGCGTGTGCCTGGTGGTAGGGCTTGGCGCCCTTGAAGCTCGGCAGGAAGGAGTGGTGGATGTTGATGATCCGGCCCGACAGCTGCTTGCACAGGTCGTCCGAGAGCACCTGCATGTAGCGGGCGAGGACGACGAGCTCGACGTTCTCCTCGCGGACGAGCTCCAGGAGCTCCGCCTCGGCCTCGGACTTGTTGTCCTTGGTGACCGGAATGTGCCGGAACGGGAGGCCGTACGAGCCCACCAGCTCCGCGAAGTCCGTGTGGTTGGAGACGACCGCGACGATCTCGACCGGCAGCGCCCCGATCCGCGAGCGGAAGAGCAGATCGTTCAGGCAGTGGCCGAACTTCGACACCATCAGCACGACCCGCATACGCTCGTCGGCCCGGTTGATGTGCCAGTCCATCTCGAACGAGTCGCCCACCGCCGCGAAGCTCGCCCGGAGCTTCTCCACGGTCACCGGCGTCTCCGCCGAGAAGTGGACCCGCATGAAGAAGAGACCCGTGTCCCGGTCCTTGAACTGCTGGCTGTCCTCGATGTTGCATCCCGTGATGAAGAGATAACTCGACACGGCGTGCACGATGCCCTGTTTGTCCGGGCAGGAAAGCGTGAGGACGTACTGGTCGGTCATCCCCGTAGGGTGCCACACCCCGCCCTGACGGCAGGGTCGCCGTCCGTCAGGCGGACCGCGTCATGATACGGAGCACGTCCAGGGAGCGCGGGGGCGTGTCGGGGTCCTCGCCGTCGGCCGACGCCATCCGTACGTGCGCCTCGCGGGCCGCACGCACGGCCTCCGGCCATCCGTGGTGCTCCATGTACGCGGAGAACGGCGCATCGGGCCCCACCTGGTGCATGATCCGCAGCACCCGCAGCACGGCCACGTCGACCAGCGCGGCCTCGCCGGAGTCGCGGAAGATCGTTCCGACGTACTTCTCGGCGGACCAGTTGTCGAGCCACGTGTCCTCGACCAGGCGGTAGACGGCGTCGGTGACGTCGCCGTACCCGTCGTGACCGGCCAGCCAGATCGTTTCGTGGAACTCGGGATCGGAAAGCATGTGCAGCGCCGAGCGCGCGTTGCTGCGCCAGCGCCACCACGGCATGTCGTTGAGCGGCATGCCGCCCATGGTGGAGGAGCGACGGCCGCGACGGGAAGAGTTCACCGAACCTGAGACTGGACTGGACACCGTTCGATCGTACGTTCCCTTCCAAGATCGGCCGACCGGCCCCCTCCCCCCACCGCGACCGACCCCTGCAATTCACCTTTGCGTCACCCCGCGTTGAACCCCGCACACTTCTGCGTTACCCGTGAGGCGGAATTGTGCATGGTCATGACCGGTAGGCGACTGACCTCACTCCTCGCACATGTCACGGCGGCGGCGACCGGGGCGTCGCTGCTCACCGGCTGTGGTGTGCTCCCTGGGACCACGGGGGGATCCAGGGAGCCCGTCACAGTGATGACCTGGGCCCCCGACGGCACCCGCGCCACCAACCAGCCCGGCATGCCCGCCATGGCCCAGGCGTACGCCCGCTGGGTCAACGCCAACGGCGGCATCGACGGCCACGAGCTGCGCATCCTCACCTGCAACGAGCAGAACACCTCCGCCGGAGCCGCGACCTGCGCGCGCCGGGCCGTCCGCGAGGACGTCGTCGCCGTCGTCGGCTCCTACAGCCAGAACGGCCGGGCCTTCATGGCCCCGCTGGAGGCCGCGAGCATCCCGTACATCGGTGGTTACGGAATCTCCGAGGACGAGTTCACCAGCCCGCTCTCCTATCCGGTGAACGGCGGCCAGGCCTCCCTCATGGCCGGCCACGGAATCCAGCTGGCGGAGTCCTGCCGCAAGGTCTCCCTCGTACGGCCCGACACCCTCGCCGGCGACAAGCTGCCCGACCTCCTCAACTCCGGCCTCAGCAAGGGCAGTCACAAGAGCGCCACCGACATCCCGGCGCTCGAGGACGCGGCCGAGTACACCGAGCAGGCCGGCCGGGCCCGCGCCAGGGCCGGCGGCGAGGAAGGCTGCGTCGCCGCCGTCCTCGGCGAGCGCACCCAGACGTTCTTCGACTCCTTCCGACGCCTGCCCGAGGACGAGGACTCCGGCGGCGACAGGGACGGAGACGGCAAGGACAGCAACGAGGGCGTGCGGATCTCCTCGGTGCTCGGCAGCGTCAGCCAGCCCGTCATCGACCGCACCGGCGGCGCGCACAGCCCCTTCGAGGGCGCGTACGTCACCGGTTGGTACCCGGAGGCCAACGACGCGCGCTGGACGCCGATGCGCAAGGTGATCAAGGAACACGCGTTCGCCGACAACCGTGTCGACCCGGCCGACGCGGGCGTGCAGACGACCTGGATCGCGTACACCGTCCTGAGGAAGGTGATCGAGTCGCTCGACAAGGACACGATCACGGCGGGGGCCGTCTCGCACGCCCTCGACCGCGGCGTCCAGATCGACACCGGCGGCCTCACCCCCGAACTGCGCTGGCGTTACGAGGACATGCTCGGCGCCCCCCGCTTCCCCCGGATCGTCAACCACGAGGTGACCTTCCAGGTGGTCCGCGAGGGCCGGCTCGTGGCGCAGAAGCCCGGTTTCGTCGACGTCGGCGCCACCGTGCTCAGCGCCCCCTGACGCTCCTCGCCCCGCGGACTTCGTCGAACAGCCGCCGCGCGGCGACCATCGCCCCGTCGGTACGGACCTGGCCGGCCACGGCCTTCGCCCGCGCGCCGGTCTCGGGGGTCAGGGCCGTCGCGAGCGCGGCCGACAGGGACTCGACGGTCGGAGTCGGTCCCTCGTGCGCCACGCCGATGCCCAACTCGGCGACCCGGCCCGCCCAGTACGGATGGTCGGCCCCCTGGGGTACCACCACCTGGGGCGTGCCGGCCCGGGCGGCGGTCGTCGTGGTGCCCGAGCTTCCGTGGTGCACGACCGCGGCCACCCGGGCGAACAGCGCCTGGTGGTTGGTCTCGCCGACGGCGAGGCAGTCGTCCTTGTCGTCGATCACGTCCAGGCCGGCGTAGCCGTGGGAGACGATCGCGCGGCGGCCCTGTGCCCGGATCGCCTCGACGGCCACCCGGGCGACGTCCTTCGATGCGCTGACGGGCGTGCTGCCGAAGCCCACGTAGACCGGCGGTGTGCCGGCGTCCAGGAACGACGACAGCGCGGCCGGGAGCCGACGTTCGTCCGGCCTGAACCACGCTCCGGTCTGCACGACGTCGAGGTCCGTCGGCGGCCACGGGCTCAGGATCGGGTCCGTCGCCAGCCACGGCTGTTCGGAGAAGGCGTAGTCGCGGACGTTGTCCACCGGCGGCAGGCCGATCGTCGCCCGGTGGGAGTCGATCAACTCGCCGAACATCTCGTCGGCGTTCCGGGCGTCGATCTCCCACAGCTCCAGGTTGTCGCTCACCCCCGGCGGCAGCGGACGGCCTCGCCGCGCGGGCGGAGGCTGGTGCGGCGACGGCAGGATGATCGGCTGGTGGCTCGCATGCACGTAGCGGATGCCCGCCTTCTCGGCCACCGACCGCGCGCCTGCCGTGACCGGCAACGGGCCGCAGGCCACCAGCGCGTCACACCCCTCGGCCGCCGCGGCGACCGGACCGAACTGCGCGGCCGTCAACTCGGCGGCCCGCTGCGCCAGGCCCACCGTCGAACCCGGCACCACCGTGGTCACCATCGCGCGCACCGGCCGACCGACCGGCACATGCGGAACTCCGGCCCCGGCGAGCAGTTCGGCGAACTCCTCGTCCGGCGGCGCGCACACCCGCACCTCCGCGCCGAGCTCCCGCAGCCGCACCGCGAGCCCCACCATCGGTTCGACGCTGCCACGCGCCCCGTACGTCGACACCACCACACGCATACGCCACTCCCCGTTCCGGCTGTGCCCTGCTCACGAAAAGGGAGAGCAACTCCCCTTCCCCTACAGCTGGGTGGGCGTCCGCTCCGGCAGCCCGTACTTCGTGGCGGTCGGGTTCCAGAGCGAGGCCGCCTGGCGCTTGGAGGTCGTCGCCTCCCCGCTCTTCTTCGTCGCCGCCACCGTCTGGCTGGTGCCGCGGGCCTTGCCGCCCTTGCAGGCCTTCTTGGGCTTCATCTGGTCCGCCCAGGCGGCGTAGTGGTCGTCGGCGGCGGCCGACGCCTGCCACGCCTTGGTGAGCGCGGCGGTCAGGGCGGCGTTGTCCGGCAGCTTGTCGACGGACAGCGCCTGCAGCCGGGTCACCAGATCCCGGCGCTGCTGGGCGGCTCCGCGCAGGTCGGTGGCGGCCTGGTCGAGGTTCTTGCACTGCTTGATGGCCTCGACCGAACGGATCACCGCGTCACGGCTGTTGTTGCTGTCCGCGAGCAGCTTGTCGAGCGCCTTCGCCTGCGGCTCCGCGGGGTCGGCGGCCTTCTCCGTCGTGCCCGTGGACGGGGCTCCGGAGGAGGCGGCCACGTTCTGGCCGGGGTCCTTCTTCTTCTTGTCGTCGTCGCCGCCGCTGAGCAGCGCGCCGGCGCCGAGGCCGACGATCGCGCAGCCGATGACGACGGCGGCGATGAGGGCGACGGGCGACTTGCGGCGCGGCTCGGGCTCGTCGTCGTACGCGTCCTGGTACGCGTCCTGCTGGTAGGCGCCCTGGAAGGGGGACGGCTGGGCGGGCTGGTGGAACTGCTGCGAAGCCGGCTGGGGGCTGTACTGCTGCGCCCGCGGCGGCTGGGTGTGCTGCGGCGGCTGCGGGAGGTGCTGCGTCGCGTCGCTGCGGAAGAGGTTGTCGAACTCGGCGGGCGGCTGCCGCTCGCCGGGCATCTGCGACGGTACGGGAGCGATGTACTGGGTCGCGTCGGAGGCGCCGGCCGGCTGGGCGGGAGCGCCCGGCTGCTGCTGCAGCGGCCCGGTGCCGAGGAACTGCGTGTCCGGCCCGCCCTGCGCCGCGCCGACCGGCGGGATGTGCTGGGTCGCCTGCATGTCAGCGGCGCCCTGCGCGGGCGCGGCCGGAGGGTATCCGTAGCCGCCCTGCGCGGGAGCCGCTGAAGGGTATCCGTAGCCACTCTGCGAGGAGGCCGGCGGCGGGAAGCCGTAGCCGCCCTCCGGCGGAAGGTGGGACGGGAGCGGGTGCGCGCCCGGTATGTCCCCGTTCGCCCCGGGCATGCCACCCGGCATCGGTCCGGGCATCGGCCCCGGTCCGGCGCCCTGCGGCGGGACCGGCGCGATGTACTGCGTCGCCTGCATGTCCGCGGCACCACCCGGCACGGCCTCCGGCGGCAGCGGCTGGGCCGGCGGCAGGGGCTGCCCCTGCGGCGCCCCACCGGGACCCCAGGCGCCGCCCCACGGCTGACCGCCGGCCGGGCCTGCGGCCGGGCCGGTCTCCACGCCGCCCTCGGCGGGCAGCACGACACCTTCGTGCGTGGGCCGTACCGCCGGATACTGCGGCTCCGGACCCTGTCCGCTTTGCGTCACCGGGACTCCTACTGATGGACCTACGGAATCGTCGGCTCACGCTACCGGGTGCGTCCAGGGCCGCGCACACACGTGTGAGTCCGGTAACAGACCCACAACAACCCCACACACAACTGCCGCACCACCGCTGCCGATCCGCGCCGCGGAGCGAGCGAGGCGGTGACCGCAGTCACACGAAGTCAGGCCGCGAACAGCTCCAGCCGCGCCCCGAACTCCCGCACCGCCGGCTCCCCCGCGTACGGCTCCAGTCGCTCCCTGAGATCGTCCAGATACTCCGCCCCGCGCGAGGACCGCAGCGTGGCCAGGAGCTCCAGCGCCTGCGTCCCCGTGTGGCAGGCCTGCTCCACCTCGCGCCTCTGCACCTGCGCGGAGGCGAGCAGCACCAGACCGATCGCCCGGCGCCTGGCCCGCGTCCGCGGATGGCCGCTCAGCGACTCCTCCGCCGCCCGGGCCGACGCCTCCGGACGGCCCAGATCCCGGTGGCAGTGGGCCAGTTCGTCCGCGAGATACGCGTGGTCGAAGTGCGCGATCCAGTCCGGGTCGTCCCCCGACTCCGGATCGGCCTGCTCCAGCGCCCGTACGGCCCGCCCCGCGACCGCCTCGAAGGAGTGGGCGTCCCCGAGCAGCGCATGCCCCCGGGCCTCCGCCGCGTAGAACATCGCCTCCGCCCTCGGCGTCACCCGCCCCCGCGCGCCCTCCTGCGCCGCCCGCGCCAGCTGGGCGATCTCCCGCGGGTTCCCGAGCTGCGCGGCCAGATGACTCATCGAGGCCGCCAGCACGTACCCGCCGTAGCCCCGGTCGCCCGCCGCCTGCGCGAGCCGCAGCGCCTGGATGTAGTACCGCTGGGCGAGCCCCGGCTGCCCGGTGTCCACCGCCATGTACCCGGCCAGCTCCGTGAGCCGGGCGACCGCCGCGAACAGCTGCCGGCCCACCGCCTCCCGGTACGAGCCCGACAGCATCCCCGCCACCACACTGTTCAGGTAGTGCACCACCACCGGCCTGACGTGCCCGCTGCCGAACCGCCGGTCCAGGTCGACCAGCGCACTCGTCATCGCCCGGACCGCCTCCACGTCCGAGAACCCCACCCGCGACCCGGCCGACCGGGCCACCTGCGCGTCCGCGCCCGTGATCAGCCAGTCCCGGCTGGGCTCCACCAGCGCGGAGGCCGCCACGGTCGAACCGGACAGGAAGTCCCGGCGCCCCACGTCGCTGCGCCACAGCTCACAGACCTGCTCGATCGCGCCGAGCACGGTCGGCGCGAACTGCAGCCCGACGCCGGAGGCCAGGTTCTTGCCGTTCGCCATGCCGATCTCGTCGATGGTGACCGTGCGGCCCAGCTTGCGGCCCAGCGCCTCCGCGATGATCCCCGGCGCCCGGCCGCGCGGCTGCTGCCCGCGCAGCCAGCGCGCCACCGACGTCTTGTCGTAGCGCAGATCGAGACCGCGCTCGGCCCCGACCATGTTCACCCTGCGGGCGAGGCCGGCGTTGGAGCACGCGGCCTCCTGAATCAGCGCCTGCAGCCGTTCGTTCGGCTGACGGGCAACGAGTGGCCTGGCTGCCATGAGTACCCCCTGAGGCCGGAGAGCGATCCGAGAACTGATCACTGCCCGGCGGATATCCGGTCAATGCCGATGTGAACACGCGAAACCGGACGCATCGCCCAGCCGTACGGAACCCCGGGCGACACCCCCCGATGGGGGCTACCCACCCACCGCTTCGCGGGCCCACGCGCGCCCCCACCCGTGCACCCATGCGCCCCGTATGCAGGATCGATGCTCCACACCGCTCTTCACCCCGCCCGTAACCCCAGGTGACGGCGGGAGTTGTGCTCACCGTGGAAGAGACCATCGGAGTCACGGAAGCCGCACACATCCCCAAGCAGCGAGGCGAGCTGCTGCTGGACTGCGCCGTGCGGTACGCGGAAGAGCGGCACTGGGACGTGTTCCCCGGGACCTGGCTGGAAGCCGTGGAGGGCAGGGAGCGCTGCTCCTGCGGCGTCGAGAGCTGCGCCACCCCCGGCGCCCACCCGGCCAGGCCCGACTGGTCGACGCAGGCGACCGGCAGCGCCGTCGGGGCACGCCGCATGTGGTCGAAGCAGCCCAAGGCGTCGATCCTGCTGCCGACCGGCCGTACCTTCGACGCGATCGACGTGCCCGAGTCGGCCGGCTTCCTGGCGCTGGCCCGGATGGAGCGCATGGAGCTCACGCTCGGCCCGGTGACCTGCACCCCTGACCGCCGGATGCTCTTCTTCGTCCTGCCCGGCGCCGCCACCAAGGTCCCGGACCTGGTCCGCAAGCTGGGCTGGGCCCCCGCCTCGATCGACCTGGTCACGCGGGGCGAGGGCCACTACGTCGCGGCGCCGCCCACCCGGGTCGGCGGATCCGGGGCGGTGCAGTGGGCGCGGCGGCCCACCGCGGCCAACCGCTGGCTGCCGGACGCCGAGGAGTTGATCAGTCCTCTCGCCTACGCATGCGGCCGGGAAGCGGCGGCGGCGAGGGCGCGTCGGCCGTAGCAGGTCGCCCTTAGGGTGTGCTCGTACGTACGGGGACAACCGAGGGGTTGACGCAACATGCCTGACCAGGCATTTGACGGAGTGTTCGAACAGGCGGGCAGCGCACCGGAATCGGGTGCGGTGCCCGCCGTTCGTGTCGAGGGGCTGTGGAAGCGCTTCGGGCAGCAGATCGCGGTGAACGGCATCGATCTCGTGCTGCCCGCGGGCAAGTTCATCGGTCTCGTCGGGCCCAACGGCGCCGGCAAGACCACCACCCTCTCCATGATCACCGGTCTGCTGCGGCCCGACGCCGGCCGCATCCTGGTCGCCGGTCACGACGTGTGGCGCGACCCCGAGTCGGTGGCCGAGGTCAAGGCCCGGATCGGCATCCTGCCGGAGGGGCTGCGTCTCTTCGAGCGGCTGTCGGGCCGTGAACTCCTCGCGTACAGCGGACGGCTGCGGGGGCTGCCCGGCGCCGAGGTCGACAAGCGGGCCGCCCAGCTGCTCGACGTCCTGGACCTCGCCGGGGCGCAGAACAAGCTGGTCGTGGACTACTCGACCGGTATGCGCAAGAAGATCGGGCTCGCCGCGGCGCTGCTGCACAATCCCGAGGTGCTCTTCCTCGACGAGCCGTTCGAAGGCGTCGACCCGGTGTCCGCGCAGACCATCCGGGGCGTTCTGGAGCGGTACACCGGCTCGGGCGCGACCGTCGTCTTCTCCAGCCATGTCATGGAGCTGGTGGAGTCGCTGTGCGACTGGGTCGCGGTGATGGCCGCCGGGCAGATCCGGGCCCAGGGCCCGCTGGCACAGGTGCGGGGCGAAGCGCCCTCCCTGCAAGCCGCGTTCCTTGAGCTGGTGGGCGCGAACGGGCGCGACGCCGCCGGCGACTCCCTGGACTGGCTGGGCGGCGGTACCGCCCGATGACCGCGGTCGCACCGGCCCCCGCCTCCCTGACCTCGGTCTTCGTACGGCTCAAGCTGTCGCTGCTACGCAACGGGCTGCGGCAGTCGGCGGGCCGTACCGCCGCGTACATCAGCTCGATCGTGATCACGGCCGTCTTCGCGGCGGCGATGCTGCTCTCGTTCGTGCTGATGCGGGGCAACGCGGACACAGACTCGATCGTGGTGCTGCTGACCGCGGTGCTCGCGCTGTCGTGGACCGTGATGCCGCTGTTCGTCCCCGGCGGGGACGAGACGCTCGACCCGTCCCGGCTCGTGATGCTTCCGCTGCGGCCCCGCCCGCTGGTGCGCGCGCTGCTCGTGGCCTCGCTGGTGGGTGTCGGGCCCATGTTCACGCTCTGCATAGCACTGGGCGCCTGTCTGGCGCTGGCACACGGCGCGGCGGGCGTGGCGGCCTCGGTGCTCGCGGTGCCGTTGGTGGTCGTGGTGTGCGTGGCGCTGTCGCGTGCGGTCGCCGCGGCCAACGTACGGCTGCTGACCTCGCGCAAGGGCCGTGATCTGGCGATCCTGAGCGGTCTGATGATCGCGGTCGGCATGCAGGTGGTGAACTTCGGTGCCCAGCGGCTGAGTCAGGCCGGGGGCCTGTCCTCGCTCGAACCGGCGGCCGCGGTCGCGAGCTGGCTGCCGCCCTCGTCGGCGATCGCCGCGGTGGACTCGGCGAGCAGGGGTGACCACGCGGTGGCCGCGGCCCAACTGCTGCTGACCGTGGTGGTGCTGGGGGCGCTGCTGTACTGGTGGCAGCGGAGCCTGGTGCAGCTGATGACGACCCCGGACGGCTCGACGATCGGCGCGGCGTCCGAGACGGGCCGCGACCGTGCCGGGACGGGGCTGCTGGGACGGCTGCTGCCGGGCGGGCGCACGGGCACGGTGATGGAGCGCAGCCTGCGCTACGTCTGGCGCGACCCGAAGACGAAGGGAGCGTGGATCTCCTCGCTCGCGGTCGGGGCGATCGTGCCGATGTTCAACGCCCTCCAGGGCACGGGCTCGATCTACTTCGCGTGCTTCGCCTCGGGGATGCTCGGCATCCAGATGTACAACCAGTTCGGGCAGGACACCTCGGCGTTCTGGATGGTCGCGCAGACGATCTCGACGACGGCGGACGCGTACGCCGAGCTGCGGGCACGCGCCCTGGCGCTGCTGCTGATCACGCTGCCGTTCACGGTCCTGGTGACGACGGCGACCGCCGCTGTCCTCGGCGACTGGTCCTCGTACCCGGACGCGCTGGGCCTGGCCCTCGCCCTGCTCGGCGCGATGCTGGCGACAGGCGCCGTGACCTCGGCGGTCTTCCCGTACTCGATCCCCCAGGACAGCGCGTACAAGAACGTCGCTCCGGGGCAGGGCGGGCTGGCCTGGATGTCGATCTTCGCCGGAATGATCGCGGGCGCACTGCTGTGCGGCCCGGTGATCGGGGCGACGATCTACCTCAACGTGACGGAGCAGGAGTCCCTGCTCTGGATCCTGCTCCCGGGTGGCGCGCTGTACGGCGCCCTGCTCGCCTGGGCCGGCCTGAAGATCGCGGCGCCCAGGACGGCGCAGCGCCTGCCGGAGATCCTCGCGGCGGTGAGCAAGTGACGACGCCCTCCTCGCCCGAGGCCGAGGAGGAGTACGTCCGGACTCACATGGCGCTCTGAGGGCGCGGACGAGCGGACGCGGGTCCTGTTCGACTGGAGGTCTTCCAGTCGAACAGGACCCTTCGCTTTTACTCCAATGGAGAACCAATTTCAGATCGTCGCAGGTCAAGGGGTTGTTCGCGCTTGTACCACTGAGACGAAAAGCCGCCCACGACGGCTCGCGGCGACTCACCGCACCCCTCCCCAGCTGCCTGAACGACCGGTCGGTCGGGCGCCCGAACGGGGGTGCGGCCGGAAAGCGGCGGGGGATTGGCGATCACCCTCCGCATCGACAAGACTCCGGCGCGCAATCAAGTAGCACCCGCCTCGAAGGGACACCCCCGTGCGTTACGTCCTCCGCAACACCGCTCTCACCACCGCTCTCGCCACCGGCCTCGCCCTCATCGGCGTCGCGGCGACGCCGGCCCAGGCCGAGCCCGCACCCTCGACCGCCACGCCGACCGGCCTCTACCCGCCGTCGGCGCTCGTGCTCGCGATCGGCAGGGGCGAGGACGCGGCGACGGCGACGGTCGCCAGGGCGGTCACCCTCAACTGCGCCCCCACGCCCAGCGGCACCCACCCGGCGCCCGAACTGGCCTGCGCCGACCTGACGTCGGTCGACGGAGACCTCGCCGCACTGACCGTGGCCTGGAGCAACAGCCCCTGTACGAAGATCTGGGACCCGGTCACGCTCACCGGCGACGGAGTGTGGGAAGGCAAGCGGGTCAGCTGGACGGCGACGTACGGCAACGCGTGCGAGATGAACGTCGGCATGACCAGGAGCTCCGTCTTCACGTTCTGACGGCTCGGCCCGCCCGCCGCCGGCGTCAGGATCCCGCTCGACTCGGGGTCCGGGCGTCGGCCGGCGTCGTCCGGAGCATGACCCGAGCGCGCCCGGCCGGACGCCGTCGCGCGGCCCGCGGCCCGGCGGACCTTGGGTGATCCGGGGCTCGACCGGCCGACTTCTTTGGTGCATTTGCCAGTACGGGCCGTCGGCGGTGCCGGAGGAGACTCGCTGCACTGGCCACCCGGAGGTCCGGCGTGGCCACGTACCGACCGAAGCCAGACGAGGGGGCGGCACGTGAGCGTGCAGCAGTACGACGAGATCGGTGAGGCGTTCGAGGGGTTCAAGGCCCTGCCGTTGACGCGATTCGGGGAGGTGCCGAGCTTCCTGGGCATGGTCGGGGACGTGAGCGGCAAGTCGGTCCTCGACCTCGCGTGCGGCACCGGTTTCTACAGCAGGGAGTTCAAGCGGCGCGGCGCCACGGACGTCTTCGGCGTCGACATCTCCGTCGAGATGATCGCCGCCGCGCGGCAGATCGAGGAGCGCGACCCGCTGGGTGTGCGGTACGAGGTCGGTGCCGTGGAGGAGTTGGAGACTCTCGACCGGCGCTTCGACATCGCGCTGGCGGTGCAGTGCCTCAACTACGCCGAGGACATCGCGGCGATGGAGCGGATGTGTCGCAACATCCACCGGAGCCTGGTGCCGGGTGGAGAGTTCTTCGTGTTCGCCCAGAAGCCCGACTACGCCTTCGACTGCGCGTCCCTGGGCACGTACGGGTTCCACTGCGAGCCGCTCGGCGAGGAGATCGAGACGGGTCCGCGGGTGCGGGTCACCGCTCTCCTCGACCCGCAGCCGATCAGCATCGTCGCCGCGGCCCCGCGCCGCGAGGTCTACGAGCACTGTCTGGCGGCGGCCGGCTTCAGTGAGGTGGAGTGGGTACCGCTGACGGTGTCCGAAGCCGGCATCCGTGAGCACGGCGAGGACTTCTGGGCGGACCTGCTCGCCCACCCTCCGCTGGAAATGCTCCGCTGCCGCGCCTGACCGGCCCACCGCTCCAGCAACCAACGCGAGCCCCCCGTACGGCCCTTGATGGCCTGCGGGGGGCCTCCTATCCTGCGGAGGTCGCCTCTCGCGAACCATCGACAGGGAGAAACGCCTTGGCCGAGGCCACGCCCGGAAGACTCCCCGACGACGACATACTCCGCGCGGTCGAACGCCATCTCTCCGGCCGCGGCACACCGGCCTCCCTCACCACCCCCGGCGCCGCACGGATCACCTGGCACTCGATCCTCGACGGCGAGATCATCCGCTCCCTGGAGACGCGCACCGAGGCACCCCGGGAGAAGCCAGGCCGGGTCGACCTCTCCGACCTCCCGGAGTACACCGAACTGGCGGAGCACCACATCCCCCCGCCGTCCGACCCGGCCCAGCGGGAGACGCTGGAGCTGGTACGGCGCGGCTCGGTGCGGCAGCGGACCTGCGCTTGCGGCAACGGCAGATGGCGCTGCCAGCTGTGCCAGGGAAGCAAGCGGCGCCCGTGCGAGCCCACCGGACCGTGCCCCGCCTGCCGTGGCACCGACTCGTGCGTCCGGTGCCACGGCACCGGACGCCCACAGGGCCACCCCCGTGCGGGCCGCAGCGCCCCCGGCGCCGACGAGCGCGTCGACTGCGTACGGTGCGGCAAGCCCAAGGCGGCATGTCCCGAGTGCTCCGGGCGCGGGAGTACGAAGTGCCCCGACTGCCGGGGGAAGGGCTCCGTCGACTGCGAGGACTGCGGAGGGAAGGGGACGGTCCCGCACACGGTGTGCGCGGGCACCGGCAGCCTCAGCACCTGGACGGGGGCGGTCGTCGAGCGTCACGGCGACACCGACCGGGTGAAACTGCCCGAGCAGCGGCCTCCGATCCTCGTACGGCAACGGACGGAGGGTGCCGGCCGGTGGGCGGAAGCCGTCCTCGACGAGGGCGAGAAGCTGCCCGCCGATCTGGACCCGACGCACGTCAAGGTCATCGCGCCCCGGCTCGGCAGACGGCACGGCGAGGTCGCGAGGCGGGTGGTCCTACGACACCTTCCCCTGGCCCGGGTCGAGGTCCCCACCGAGCCGGACCGGGTCTTCTACGTCTTCCCCGGACGGACCGGAATCGAAGTCTTCCCGTATCTCTCGCCTCAGCGGATCAGGCACTTCCTCAAGATCGGCTCGGCCGCCGTCGGCGCGGTCCTGCTCGCCCTCGCCCTCGTCCTTGCGCTCGTCCGCTAGGCCAAGGGTGACGGGCACGATCACCGCACCGCCCGAACGACCATCTCGTACAGCAGGTCCGGGTCCACGAACGGCTCCTCGGTCGTGGGCAGGGACCGCCAGTCCAGCGGCCAGGTCGTGCCGTCGAGCGCGGGAACGCCGACGAACGCCTCGCTCCGACCGTTGCGGCTGAGCGCCCGCGCCGGGGCGGGCCAGACGTGGGCGACGGCGGTCTGCGGGGGCAACAGGAAGTACAGGTTCTTCTCACCGGTGGCCTCGCGGACGATCGGCCCGGCGCGGAAGTCCGTGAACTCCATGAGCCGGTACGCCACGTCCTCCCCCAGGAATCCCCCGATGCGTACGGCGTCGAAGTGAACACCCGCGTGCCGGAGGGCATGACCGGTGGCGGGAACCCAAGAAGGCACCCTGTCAAGTGACTTGCGTGAACTCATGCCGCAAGCTTTCCGGCGCGGCTCTACTGTGACCAGCACCACAGGCTGTTTGTGCACGACTGTGCACTTGGGGAGGTGGGTTGTGAACATCGGGAACAACGGGGGTCCGGGGGCCGCGAAGGCCTTCGGGAGACTCCTGCGCTTCTACCGGGAACGGGCGCGGGTATCGCAGGATGCGCTGGCGAAGGAGACCGGATACTCCAAGTCCCAGGTGGCGATGATCGAGCGCGGGGAGCGTCGGCCGAGGGGGAACTTCGTCGCGATCGCGGACCCGATGCTGGGTGCACAAGGTGCACTTCTGGAGGTCGCGGAGGAGGTGACGGCGAGTGGAATCGCAGCCTGGTTCGAGGATTACGTGGTGGAGGAACTACAGGCAGTGGGCATCCACAAGTACGAGAATCGTCTGATCCCTGGGCTGCTCCAGACTGAGGACTACGCACATGGCGTCTTCGATGGCGCAGTCCCGAGCCTGGAGGACGAGGAGGTCGAGGCGGGTGTTGCCGCCCGGCTGGCGCGACAACAGGTGCTCTTCCGCAAGCCCGCACCGCTGGTCAGCTTCGTCCTGGAAAAGGTCGCGCTGACCAAGCCTCTAGGCGGCAAAGATGTCCTCAGGAAGAACCTGCTGCACCTGCGCGAGATCGCCGATCTGAGGAACGTCACCATCCAGGTGATGCCGGAGGACCGCGAGACCCATGCCGGACTCGACGGGCCCTTCACCCTGTTGGAAACCGCCGGGCGCCGCAGTCAACTCGTCTATGTCGAGGGGCAGGGCGGGAGGTACTTTCTCAGCGAACAGCCCGACGTCGGAGATGTCTTCGCACGATACGGCGCCCTGCGGGCCCAGGCCCTCAATCCGGAAGACTCCGCAGTCCTCATCGAACGGGTGGCACGAGACCTATGAGCACCGACCTCAACTGGTTCAAGAGCAGCTACAGCGGCGGCCAGGGCGGCGACTGCGTCGAGGTCGCCGTCTCCTGGACCAAGTCCTCGTACAGCGGCCCCCAGGGCGGCGACTGCGTCGAGGTCGCCGCCTGCCCCCACTCCGTCCACGTCCGGGACTCCAAGGACACCTCCCTCCCCTCCCTCAGCGTCACCCCCGACGCCTGGTCCCGCTTCCTTCGGGAGTTCGGGGAGCGCTGACACACTCGGGTCGTGCGTGAACCGGCGATCATCGAAGCTCCGTCCGTGCTCGGGCTGCGGCCGTCCGGCGTCCAAGACCTGCCGGCGGCCCTGCTCGACGGAATGACACGGGTCGGGCGCGTCGAGGCGCCCGTGTACGACCCGAAGCGGGACGTCGAGACCGGTGTACTGAATCCGGGCGGCATCGCGGAGTACTCCGTACGGCTGGCGGATGCCGTCGGCGAGGTTCTCGACTCCGGGCGGTTCCCCGTCGTCCTCGGCGGGGATTGCAGCATCCTGCTCGGCAACCTCCTCGCCCTGCGCCGCCGTGGCCGCTACGGACTGCTGTTCCTCGACGGGCACACCGACTTCTACCAGCCGTCCGCCGAGCCGACGGGCGAGGTCGCGTCGATGGAGCTCGCCCTGGCCACCGGCCGCGGTCCCCGGCTGCTCGCCGATCTCGAAGGGCGGGGGCCGCTCGTCCAGGACGAGGACGTCGTCGCGTTCGGGTTCCGGGACACCGTCGAGTCCGCCGCGGCGGGTATGCAACCGCTGCCGCTGCGGCTGTGCGCCCTCGACCTCGACGACGTGCGCGCGGTCGGCGCCGCCGAGGCGGTCCGTCAGGTGATGGGCCGGCTGACCTTGGGCGAGGGGTTCTGGGTCCATCTCGACGTCGACGTCCTGGACGACGCGGTCATGCCCGCCGTCGACTACCGCCAGCCCGGCGGGCTGAGCTGGGCGGAGCTGGAGGACGTACTGCGGACGGCGCTGGGCCACGAGGGGGCCGTCGGGTTCGACGTCACGATCTTCAACCCGCGCCTCGACATCGACGGGACGATCGCGGCGCGGCTGACCGAGTGCCTGCGGCGGGGGCTCTCGGCACGGACGCGGCACGCCTGACGCGCTCCGGCGCGTCGTCCGGGTCCGAACGAGTGGAATCACCGGGGCTCCGGGCCCGGGAAGAGGCGTACCAAGGCATCGGCGGGGTCACGTTGGCGTTCCCGATCCTGAACCGGAAGAGGCGCCCCCGACATGCGACGTACCCCCGCCCGCCGATTGTTCGCCGCCGCGCTGCTCGTGGCGTCCGTGCTGGCCCCGGTGGCCATCACTCCCGCCACAGCCGTCCCTTCCACCGTCGCCCACCACGGCGGGGAGGACTGCCCGCCCGGCGGTCTCGGTCCCGAGTTGACCGCTCGTCTCGACAAGACCATCGAGGACGTCCGCAAGCAGGCCGGCATCCCCGGGCTCGTCGCCGGGCTGTGGATGCCGGGCAAGGGCAGCTACGTCCGCGCGTTCGGTGTCGCCGACAAGGTGACCGGCAAGCCGATGACCACGGACGGCTATGTGCGGATCGGCAGCGAGACCAAGACCTTCACGGTCACCGCGCTCCTGAAGCTCGTCGACGACCGCAAGGTCCGGCTGGACGACCCGATCTCCGACTACATCCGCGGTGTGCCCAACGGCCACAAGATCACCCTGCGCCACCTCGCCGAGATGCGCAGCGGCCTCTTCCCGTACACGTCCGACCCGGACTTCCTCCACGATCTGGTGAGCGAGCCGCAGCGCTCGTTCACCCCGCACGAGGTGCTCGCCTACGGCTACCGGCACAAGAACACCTTCGCGCCGGGGGCACAGTTCCAGTACTCCAACAGCAACCTCATCCTCCTCGGCCTGGTGGTCGAGAAGGTCAGCGGTCACCGGCTCGCCGACTTCATCGACAAGCGGGTGCTCCGCCCGGCCGACCTGCGGAACACGCTGTTCCCGGAGGGCTTGGAGTTCCCCGAGCCGCACCCGCGGGGGTACACCAACCAGACGCTGAGCGGCGAGGTCGCCGACTCCACCGACTGGAACCCCAGTTGGGCCTGGGCGGCGGGGGGGATGATCTCGGACCTGGAGGATCTGCGCCGCTGGGCGAAGATCCTCGCCACCGGGGAGCTGCTCAGCCCGAAGACCCAGGCCGAGCGGCTCAAGACGCTGCCGACGGGCTTCCCCGGCACCAGCTACGGCCTCGGCATCTTCGATGCCAGTGGCTGGCTCGGGCACAACGGCTCCATCCCGGGCTACGAGACCGTGACCGTCTACCTACCCTCGCAGAAGGCGACCTTGGTGCTCATGCTCAACACCGACATCTCCTCCCAGGGCCAGGAACCGAGCACGCTGGTCGCCCGGGCGATCACCGCGATCGTGACGCCCGACCATGTGTACGACGGGGCGGTCCAGCCGCGCTGAGCCCGGGTGTCAGGACGTCAGGACGCCGTTGAGGAACGGCTCGATCGCCGTGCGCCAGGCTTCCGGCTGGTCGTAGTGGAGGAGATGGCCGGCGTCGGGGATCTCCGCGTACGCCCCTCGGGGCAGGACGCGGACCATTTCCTGGGCCTCCGCGCGCCCCAACTCGCCGTCCAGGCCGCGGACGACGAGGGTCGGGCAGCGGACCTGGGCGAGCGAGTCCCAGTGGGCGTCGTGGACCCAGGTCTCGCGGGAGGTCAGCATCTGGGCGGGGTCGAAGACCGGGTGCCAGCCGTCGGGGCGCTCGGTCATCACCTCCGTGAAGAACTCGCCGCGAGCGGGGTTCGGCCGCTCGACCCAGGGGTCTTCGTCGCCGAACCACTTCCGTACGGCGTCGAGCGAGGCGAAGGGGACCGGCCAGCGGCGGAACCAGTCCTGCCACTCCCGCTGCGAGGCGGCCCCGAGGGCCGAGGCCCTCATGTCGCAGATGACCAGGGCGCGGACGAGGTCGGGTCGCTCGGCGGCGAGCTGCCAGGCGGTGAGGGCGCCCATGGAGTGGCCGATGAGGGTGACCGGCCCGAGGCCGAGCTGCTCGACGGCCGCGGCCGCGTCGGCGACGTACGCCTCGCGGGTGAAGGGGCCGGTGGCCGGCTTGTCGCTGCGGCCGTGTCCGCGCTGGTCGAGCGCGACGGCCCGGTGGCGGTCGGCGAGCCAGCGAGCGGTGGGCGCCCAGTGGGAGGCGCGCCCCATGAGACCGTGCAGGAGTAAGACGCCGGACCCGGCCGTCTCCGCCCGCGGTTCCGTGAACTCCCAGGCAGCCAGGCGTACGCCGTCGGCCCCGGTGACGTCGAGACGTCGCACCATGTTTCCTGGCACCCCCTCTTTCCATCGAGCGTGTCGAGCACCGCCAGACTATCGAACCCTTATTCGAAAATGCGGATCTGCCACGCAACACCCCTCGTTCGAGTGACGGGGCTCAAGGATTGACGCGCGCCGCCGAGGGGAGATCTTCAGCGGGAGGCGGACCGCTCGGGGAAAACGGTCCGAGGGGAATGACCCTGGGAGCTCGGGGCTCCGGGTCAGCACAGGGGAGGACAGGCCCCGGCGCCCATGGGCGCCGGGGCCCTCTGTCTTTTCACGCACCGCCCCGGACGCCTTCGTCATCCCACACCCCTCCCCGGCCGTACGGCTCCCCCCAGCGTGGCACGCCGAGGGTGCGGGCGTGGTGATTCCGCCGTAAAACGGGCCCGAGGAAGCAGGAGGGGGACTCCCGGGGCCCCGAGGAGGGTCCTCGGCCGACGCTTCGGCCTCGGCCGACGCCTGCTCCCGGCCGAGGCTTCGACCCCGGCCGGCGGCTGGTCCCGGCTAGCGCTTCGCCACGAAGACGTGCGCCGCCACGTCGGCGTCCAGCTCGGCCGCCTCGCCGCTGCTGCCGACGAGAACACCGCCCGCCGACTCCGTCACGCTCACCACGGAACCGGGCTGCACGCCCGCGCGCCGCAGTGTGTACATCAGCTGGGCGTCCGTCTGGATCGGCTCGCCGATCCGGCGGACGATCACCGTCTTGCCCTCCTGGCCCGCGTCCAGGTCGGCCAGCGAGACCATGGAGTCGTCCAGGAAGGACTCCGCCTCGGCCTTCTCGCCCAGCTCCTCCAGACCCGGGATCGGGTTGCCGTACGGCGACTCCGTCGGGTGCCGGAGCAGCTCCAGAACGCGTCGCTCCACGGCCTCGCTCATCACGTGCTCCCAGCGACACGCCTCGGCGTGGACCTGCTCCCACTCCAGGCCGATCACGTCGACGAGCAGGCATTCGGCGAGCCGGTGCTTGCGCATCACGCGCGTGGCGAGTCGACGGCCCTCGTCCGTGAGCTCCAGGTGCCGGTCGCCGGCGACGGTCACCAGACCGTCGCGCTCCATACGGGCCACCGTCTGGCTCACCGTGGGGCCGCTCTGGTCGAGCCGCTCCGCGATCCGGGCGCGCATGGGGACCACACCTTCCTCTTCGAGCTCGAGGATGGTGCGGAGATACATCTCCGTTGTGTCGATCAGTCCGGACATACGTGCCCCTCGATGAGTCGTGCGCTGGCCCTGCCCCAATTCTGACGCATGCCACAGACAACCGTGCCGCGCCGGGGAAAGGCGGTATTGACAGAGCAATGGTCCAGACCGCACCGTGATCCGCGACACGACGACAAGGAGCTTCGGGAATGGGCGACAGCGCGCGCGAGTCCAAGCTGGCCGGACGGTTCTTCGACGCCGCGATCGGCCTGCTGCAGCAGGTCCGCGACGAGGACGCCGAGGAGATCGCCGCGGCCGGAACCGCGATCGCAGAGGCCGTCGCCGCCGGCGGCCGCCTCTTCGCGTTCGGCGCGGGACACTCCTCGCTCGCCGCCCAGGACGTCGTCTACCGGGCGGGCGGACTGGCGCTGATGAACCTGCTCGCCGTGCCCGGAGTGGTGGGCGTCGACGTCATGCCGGCGACGCTCGGCTCGGCCCTGGAGCGCGTGGACGGCCTCGCGGGTGCGGTGCTCGACTCCTCCCCCGCCAAGGCCGGTGACGTACTGATCATCATCTCGCTGTCGGGCCGCAACGCCCTGCCGGTCGAGATGGCGATGAACGCGCGCGCCCTGGGCCTGACCGTCATCGGCGTCACCTCGGTGGCGTACGCGACGGAGACGAAGTCCCGGCATGTCTCGGGGACGTATCTGAAGGACCACTGCGACATCGTCCTCGACTCGCGCATCGCCGTCGGCGACGCCGAGCTCACGCACGAGGCCATCGAGGCCCCGTTCGCGCCCGCCTCGACGGTCGTCACCAGCGCCCTGATGCAGGCCACGATGGCCGCGGCGGCCGAGGAGATGGTCCGTCTGGGCATCGAGCCGCCGCTGCTGCGCTCGGGGAACGTCGACGGCGGGCACGAGTGGAACGGCCGGGTGATGACGGAGTACCGCGACCGGATCTTCTACCGGCACTAGGAGCCCGTCTCTTCGCGACCCGCCCACTCTCCGGTGGGCGCGGCCACGGCGCGGCGCAGGAGGAACTCCACCTGCCTGCCGACCTCGTCCACGTCCCGTACGGGAGTCCTGAACGGGATCCGCAGATCGGCGTAGCCGTGGGCGTACTCGCACCGGAGGGTGATCCCGTGGCGGTCCAGCGCGAGGGGTGCGACGCGGGTCGCGGCGTGCGGGAGATGCGGGTCGGCCAGGCGGGCCAGTCGCTCGACGACGTCCCGATGGCCCTCCTCCAGGTGCGTCAGCATCGCGGCCTCGGTCACGGCCAGCACGTCCGGAGCGGCACGGGCCAGGTCGTCCGGGCCGACGTGCTCGACGAGCGCGCCCCGCTGGATGCTCGCCTTCGCCACATCGAGCCGGAGCACGAGCACGCCGGGCGAGGTCTGCAGCGGCGAGGGCGTGAGCCGTCCCGCGAGGGTGACGCGCGCCCTGACGCGGTGGCGGACCGCGATCGGGGCGATGTCCGTGAACTCCAGCAGCGCGGAGAGCATGCCACGGGGAGCACACGCGACCTCTGCGGCCAATGGGCTGTCCGCAGGGGCGTGCAGCGCGAGCCGGCCGGCATCGTCCACGTCGTGCATCGCCACCAGGTCGTAGCTGTTGCCGTCCGTCGTCAGACTCAGGGAGCCGGCGGCGGCGATGACGGAGCGGATCCGCTCGGCGTCGGTCGGCCCGGTGCGGCGCGCCTTGGCGAAGGCCATCTGAACTCCTTAGGTTAGGCTTGCCTAACCTAGCAGCCCTTCGGGGTGCGGGTGAAGCCCCTCCCGCCGAGCGGCGCCCCGCACGCGGGCGGCCCCGCACCCATGGCGTGGGTGCGGGGCCGCTGTCGTACCGCTTGTCGCTGGGGCGACCGGTCAGCTTCCGGTGGTCCTGCGTCGGCGCTTGAACCACATCAGCGCCGCGCCGGCTGCCGCGAGGGCCGCGGCGACTCCGGCGATGAGACCGATCGGCGTGTCGGAGCCGGTGTCGGCGAGATCGCCTTCGGGGTCCCTGCCGGGCGGGGTGGTGCCGCCGTCGTCGCCACCCGACGGAGGAGTCGACGGCGCGGGTGTCGACGGGGCGTCGGTCGGCTTGTCCGTCGGCCTGTCCGTCGGAGTCGGGTCCGGAGTCGGATCGCCGCCACCGCCGGACTTGCCGTCGGTGTTCCCGCCGAGCATCACGTAGCCGTCCTTGTCCGCGTCATCGGTCATCTGCCCGACGGCGAACTGTGTGGTGCGCGGCTTGTAGCGGTGCTCGGTACGGAAGCTCACCGGGTTCATGTTGCGCTTGGGCTGCTTGGAGAAGTCCACGCCGCCGACGCTGTAGGTGTACGGACCGCCACCGGCGTCGTGCTCCCAGCTCGCCTCACCGTCGCGCAGCGACTTCAGGTACGCCTGGTAGGTCTTCTCCCGCGTCCAGTCCTTGTTCTCGCCCCGCAGCGGCCACCGCTTCACATCGTTGCTGTTGATGACGTTGTGGTAGTCGGTGGGAGCCTGCGCGTCCTGCTGCCGGATGAACTCGGCGGCGACGCGGGCGGTGTAGACGCGACGCAGGTCGGCGTAGCGCGGGTCCTCGTTCACCCGCTTCTCGACCTCGGGCGTGATCAGCGTGTTGACCTGACGCTCGGCCCACTTCTTCTCGGCCTCGTCGAAGTCGCAGAGGTACGAGCCGGGCGGAACGTTGTCGATCTTCAGATACTGGGACTTGACCGCGAGCGGCGTGTCCAGGATGTGGATCCCGCCGTTCTCCTCGCGCACCACGGCGGTCTTGGGCTCGATCCAGTTGCGGACCTGGAACCAGCACGGCACGCCCTGGGAGTTGCGCGGCATCGACTTCCAGTACCGGTCGGCCTCAGGGCGCTTCTTGGGGTTCATCGCGTCGGCGAAGTCGCGCTTCATCTCCAGGTCGGCGTCGAGCAGCACCCGGCCGGCGTCGGTCTTGCCGAACGCGGAGTCCATGATCAGCTCGGGCTGGTCCGGGTTGAGGTTGACCCAGAACTTCTCCGGGGTCAGGGCGAGCCAGGTGAAGAACGAGTCCGAGATGAGCTGCGCCTTCTCCTGGCCGCCCCACCCGGCCGCGTACTCGTCGGCGACCTGCTTCGCGGCGAACGCGTAGTTCAGGCCCTCGCCCTTGACGGGCTTGCCGATGAAGCGCAGGTCCAGGGTGGAGAAGTCGATGCCGCCGGGGCCCTTGGGCATCCGGCCCTGCGGGTCGTTCGCCCTGATCCGGTCGAGCTGTTCCTTCAGGGTCTGCGGGTTGGGCGGCGACTGCTTGATGAGGTTGTTGCCACCACCGCGGGAGCCGGTGTTCTTCCCCGCGCCGTTGGACATGAACTGGTCGTTGCGCCGGTACTGACCGTTCTCCGTGCCCTTGGGCGCCTGCGGCTTGTGGTCGGAGTGGAAGTTGTACGACCGCACCCGGTCACGGCCCAGCGCGTCCTTGCCCGCGGCCTCCTTCATCTCCTTCATGAAGGTACGGGCTTCCCCCTGCTGCTTCTCGCCGAAGACGAAGGTGTACTTGTACGAACTCCAGCCCTTGTGGCGGGCCCATGCCTTGTCGGCGCGCGTCTGGGATCCGTCCGGCTTGCCGTTGGACTTCATCTCCACGATCTCGCGGGTCTTCTTGTTGTACGCGTCGAGCACCCGCTTGTGACGCTCTCCCGTGTCCGGATCGGTGAAGTACACCTCCTTCTGGCAGATCCAGTCCGGGCCGGTCAGGCCCATGTCCTTGACGACCTTCTTCTCGAACGCCTCCCCGCGCGGGTCGTTGCCCTGGTTGGGGATGTACTGCTTGGTCAGATAGTCGTCGAAGTTCTTCCAGCGCTTCTGGGCGTTGAAGCGGGCGTAGATGCGCTTCGGGTCGCTGTGCGGGTACTTCTTGTAGTCCGTCCCCGCCTCGTCCAGCTGCTTCTGGGTGGGGTTGAGACCGTCGAACTCCATACCGGGGTTCACGTACTCGTACTGGTCCCAGAGGTCCTTCACCCGAGAGGCGTCACCCCCCGGAAGGGCCTTCGTGGGCGTGCCCTTGAGGCCGAACAGCTCGTCGCAGCGCTTGCCCGGCTTCAGCGGCGGCGGCGCGGCCTCGGCGCTGTCGAGCGAGGGAAGGCCGACCAGTGCCATGACGGACGCGCAGGCCAGGGCGAGGACGCCGCGGGCCCAGGCCCGCCGTCGCGACCGATGTATTAAATGGTTCACGTCGAGTTCTCCTGGGGGGCCCAGGATGGATGGGCCGGGGTCAGTGGCCCCCGTTGGTCGTTGACACCGGCCGAGGCAGCCTAGGCGCCAACTCGCCCTGGATGCACGGAGATAGAGTCGAGTGTTTGTGGGGCTACGGTGACGAACATGACGGAGAACAGCTTTTGGACCTGCCCGCCGCAGGCACCGGTGCGGGGGTCGGGGACCTACACGATCACGCTCGTGCTGCCACCGTTTCCGGACCACTCACAGGAGTGGCCGCCCAATGACCCTGAACGGGCGCGGGAGTTCGCCGCGTCTTTCGGGACGATCGACCAGGTGCTGGAGTATCACGGGGAACGCAACATCAGCGACGGATTCTCGCTGCGGACACGCGCCGACCTGGAGTGGATCCAGGTCGGGGTGTGGGGGAACGTGATCGGCATCTCGGACCCCGCTCTCGCGGACGACGGAAACTCGTGGCCGGTACTGGAGCAGGTCAAGGAACTGGCGGAGCGGTTCCCTGGTGCGAAGATCGTCGGCGGGGCGTCGGTGGACCGTGGTGAGACCCACGAGGAGGCCGCCTGGGTGGTTCCGGGCTTCGAGCCCGTGCACTCCGAGGGCTGGCCCTGCGAGGACGACACGTCGCTGTGGTCACTGGACGGTGACCCCCGGGCCGTTCTGGACGCCTGCGGGGTGACGGCGCGGACGGCGAAGGAGGCCGATGTCGCGTACGACCCGGACAACCCGACCTCGACCTACTGGGGCGGGCTCGGGGAACTGATCCTCGGACCGCAACGCCCGTGGCGCCGGCGGAGGGTGCGGGCGTCGGTGTTCCGCGTGCGGCACACCCATGCCGCGACGGATCTGATGGAGGAGAACTGGATCCGGGACTGAGCGGTGGACCGGGCCCTGCCGCGCGTACGTCGCCGGGTCAGGCCCGGGCACGAGTCCGATGCCGCCTCGCGTACGACCAGGTCACCGCGGTCATCAGGGCCGGGATGGCGAAGAGCGGGGCGAAGACGAACCACCAGACGGTCTGCGCCGTACCGCTCTCCATGTACGTCCGGCTCTCGACGGTGAACGCGACCACGAGCTGCCACAGCGCCAGCAGGACCAGGACGGCCGAGGCGGTCCAGGACGCGGCGGCGAGGGTTCGGGGAGCCAGCGGCCGCCACCGGTCGCTGACGAGCAGCAGCGGGAACAGCGCGGCCACCTCGGCAAGGACGGAGAGGCCGATGACGTACGCGACGCCCCAGCCCGGGATGTCGAAGACGTCGCGCAACACCTGGTCGCTGTAGCCCACGTAGACCCCGGACGCCATGGCGACGCGCCACAGGCCGGACGGAAGGGCGCACAGCGCGATGGCATGCGCGGCGCGTCGGGCCCAAACAGGGGCGGGGGCAAGGGCGGTGAGGGATGCGGTCGTCGTCATGACGTCCATGCTGGTCGGGCCCCCCTCGCCGCACTTCGTCCACGGCGACGAACCGCCTCCGCCGTGCGGGGGAGACGAGGGCCGCCCGGGTCTGAGACCACCGGCACCCGCACGGCCGGGCGTCGCCCTGGAACTCCCGTACGACTAGTGTGTTCAACCTTTGCTGGTGGCAACAAGCAACGGGGGATGGGAATCGTGGCTGTCACGGTGCCGGATTGGGCTGACACGCTGCTGGATCTGGTGGGGGTGAACTGGCCGAACGTCGACGAGGACGCCTACCGGGACATGGCGGACGCGTTGCGGGAGTTCGCGGACGACCTCGCGGACGACGGTCAGCTCGCCAACAACCATATGGAGCGGCTGCTTTCGTCGGGGCACGGTGAGGCGCTGGAGGCGCTGAACGAGCACTGGGGCAAGGTCAAGGGCAAGCATCTGAAGGACATGGTCTCCGCGGCCCGGACCATCGCGGGCGCGTTGGACATGGCGGCGGGTGCGATCGAGGCCATGAAGTGGAAGGCGGTCGCGGAGCTCGGGATCCTGGCCGGTCAGACCGGTCTGGCGATGGCGCTGATACCGGTGACCGGTGGTCTGTCGGCGCTGCTGGGCGCGGGTGCGATCGCGTTCACGAAGAAGCAGTTGCTGAAGCTGATCACGGGGGCGATGGAGGAGGCCGTCGGTCACATCGTGGGGGTGATGACCGAGCCGGCGGTGGCGGCGCTGGAGGGCATGGCCGCCGATCTCGTGGTCCAGCTGGGGGCGACCGCGTTGGGACTGCAGGACGGGGTCGACGTCGACCAGGCCAAGCAGGCCGGCAAGGACGGATTCAACGAGGGCGTGCAGGGGGCCAAGGAGGGCCTGAACCTCGCCTCCGCCGGCGGTGGTGGTGGTGGCAAGGGCAAGGGCTTCCACATCGAGCACGAGGAACACGACAACGCCGGTACGAAGCTGAACGGTGTGAGCGTCGGCATCCACGGCAAGACCGCCGGCAAGCTGACGAAGGCGAAGACGGCGCAGGGGCGCAACAAGGGCCGGGACGACATCGCCGACGCGCTGGACCCGGTCATCGAGAAGGCCATGGGCGCGCTGGTGAAGTCCGCCAAGACCATGGGCGACCACGTCGGCGAGACCCTGCCCAGGGCCGTCCGGCAGATATCCAAGGACCACAAGAACAACGACGACGACATCCGCGACCGCCTCGCCCGCGAACGCAAACAGGACGACGACAAGGGCGGCAGGGACCGGAAGAGCACGGTCGACGACGGTCCGAACAGCAAGAACCCCGGCTCCGACCGGACGCGGCCCGAGCCGCTGCGCGGCGCGCGCGACGAGCCGCGCCGCAATGCCATCTCCCTCGACAAGACCGTGTGCGAGAACGACCCGGTCGACGTCGTGACCGGCGAGATGACCCTGCCGCAGACGGACCTGGCGCTGCCCGGCGTCCTGCCGCTGGTGCTGCGCCGCACCCATCTGTCGGAGTACCGCAACGGTCAGTGGTTCGGCCGCAGTTGGGCATCCAGTCTGGACGAGCGGCTCGAACTCGACCCCTTCGGCGCGGGCGCGGTATGGGCCCGCGAGGACGGCTCCCTGCTCGTCTATCCAGAGCTGCCGCGGCCGGGCGGTGAGCCCGTGCTGCCCCTGGAGGGTGACCGGCTGCCCCTCGCCCACGGCGGGCAGCACGAGGACGAGACCGTGTACACGGTCAGCGATCCGCACACCGGCCTGATCCGTACCTTCACCGGCAGTCCCTACCGCGCGTCCATCGGCTACTGGCTCGCCGAGATCCGCGACCGCAACGACAACCACGTCGTGTTCTCCCGCCGCCCCGACGGCTCCCCCACCGCCGTCACCCACAGCGGTGGATACACCGTCCAGGTCCACAGCGAGGCGCAGCGCGTCACCGGCCTTGCGCTGCGCGGGCAGGACGGCCCGGTCACGCTCCTGACGTACGGCTACGACGAGCGCGGCAACCTCGACGCGGTCGTCAACTCCTCCGGTCTGGCGCTGAGGTTCGGCTACGACGAGGACGACCGGATCACGTCCTGGACCGACCGCAACGACTCCACGTTCCGTTACGCGTACGACGACGCGGGCCGCGTCGTCCGCACCATCGGCCCGGACGGCTTCCTCTCCTCCACGTTCGCGTACGACCCGGAGAACCGGGTGACGCGCTACACCGACTCGACCGGCGCCACCACGGTCCACCGCTTCAACGAGCACCTCCAGGTCGTCGCGACGACCGACCCGCTCGGCAACACCGTCCATCAGAGCTGGGACCGCCACGACAACCTGCTCAGCCGCACGGACGCGCTGGGCCACACCACCCGTCTCGACTGGGACGAGCGCGGGAACCTGACCGCCGTGCGCAATCCCGACGGGACCGCGCTCTCCTGCGTCTACAACGACCTCGACCTGCCGCTGACCACCGTGCTTCCGGACGGTGTGGAGCTGCGCCAGGAGTACGACGCGCGCGGCAACCGCGTCCGGTCGACCGATGAGAACGGCGCCACGACCACCTTCGTGTACGACGGGTCTGGCGCGCCCGTGTCGGTGACGGACGCCCTGGGCCACACCGCGGTCATCGACCGCGATCCGCACGGTCTGCCCCTGGCGGTCACCGACCCCCTGGGCGCCGTCACGCGCTACCGCCGCGACGCCTTCGGGCGGACCGTCGCCGTCGACGGGCCGCTCGGGCACACGGTCTCCTTCGAATGGACCACCGAAGGTCTGCTCGCCCGCCGGGTCGAGGCCGACGGGTCCGAGCAGAGCTGGACGTACGACGGGGAGGGCAACTGCCTGACCCACACCGACGCGCTGGGCGGCGTCGCGCGGTTCACGTACACACACTTCGACCTCATGCGCTCCCGCACCGCTCCGGACGGAGTGCGGCACGAGTTCGTGCACGACACCGAGCGGCGTCTCACCCAGGTGGTCAACCCCCAGGGGCTGACCTGGAACTACTCCTACGACGCGGCGGGCCGGCTGGTCGGCGAGTCCGACTTCGACGGCCGCACGGTCGGGTACGCGCACGACGCGGTGGGCCGGACGACCAGCCGTACCAACGCGCTGGGGCAGCAGGTCCGTTACGAGCACGACGCCCTCGGGCGGATGGTGCGCAAGGACGCCGAGGGACGGATCACCGCCTTCGACTACGACGTGTGCGGGCGGCTCCTCGCGGCCACCGCTCCCGATGTCGCCCTGTCGATGACCCGGGACGAGCGGGGCCGGACGGTCGCGGAGTCCGTCAACGGGCGCACGCTGACGCACACGTACGACGCGATGGGCCGTCGTACGGCCCGCACCACGCCGGTCGGGGCGACGAGCCACTGGGCCTTCGACGCGGCGGGCAACCGCACCCGGCTGACCACGGCGGGTCGCACGATCGGCTTCGGCTACGACGCTGCCGGGCACGAGACCACCCGGGACTTCGGCGGTGTGTTCACCCTCGCGCACGCCTACGACGAGCTGGGCCGTCTGACGACCCAGTCGGTGCGGAACGCGGCCGGCCGCAGGCTCCACCACCGCGACTACGGCTACCGCGCCGACCACACCCTCCTCTCCACGGACGACCAGCACACCGGCCGACGGACCTTCGACCTGGATGCCGTCGGCCGGGTGACCGCGGTCCACGCGGAGGGCTGGAGCGAGCGCTACGCGTACGACGAGGCAGGCAACCAGACCGAGGCCGACTGGCCCCGTTCCCACCCCGGCCATGAGGCGACAGGCGCGCGTACCTACACCGGCACCCGTGTCGAACGCGCCGGCCGGGTCCGCTACGAGCACGACGGCCAGGGCCGGGTCACCCTGCGCCGGAAGGCGCACCTCTCCGGCAAGGTGGAGACCTGGAGCTACGACTGGGACGCCGAGGACAGGCTCGTGGGGGTCGTCACCCCGGACGGGACGCGCTGGCGCTACCTCTACGACCCGTTCGGCCGACGGGTCGCCAAGCAGCGGCTGGACGACGCGGGCGAGGTGGTCGAGCGGACCGACTTCACCTGGGACGGGCTGCTCCTGTGCGAGCAGGTGACCACCTCCGCGGAGCTGCCCCGTCCGGTCGCCCTCACCTGGGACCACCAGGGGACACGTCCCGTCGCCCAGACCGAGCACCTCGCCGGTCAGGACGAGGTCGACCGCCGCTTCTTCGCGATCGTCACCGATCTCGTGGGCACACCGAGGGAGCTGCTCGACGAGAACGGCGAGACGGCCTGGCGCACCCGCACCACCCTGTGGGGCACGACGACCTGGGCGGCGGACAGCGTCGCCTACACCCCGCTGCGGTTCCCGGGCCAGTACTTCGACCCGGAGACGGGCCTCAACTACAACCACTTCCGGCACTACGACCCCGAGGTGGCGCGCTACCTCACCTCCGACCCGCTGGGTCTTTCGCCGGCCGCCAACCCGTTCACGTACGTCCACAACCCGCACACCTGGACGGACCACCTCGGCCTGGCCCCGGAGTGCCCGACCTTCCCGATCTACCGGACGCCGAAGCACAAGGACAAGGAGTACGAGAAGGAGCACGGCCCGAACCCCGCGAACCACCAGAAGGGAGTGGACATGGGCCACGGCTACCTCACCGATGGAAAGATCTACTTCGGTGAGCGGGACGTGGCCGCCGAGTACTGGAGCCCGAACGGCGGGGTCAACTTCGCGAACGGCATGGTGCGGTACGACATGCACCCGGACTTCCTGAAGGAGTTCACCAGCTCCGAGTACATGAAGGTGCACGACACGAACGGGAAGAACGGTGCACCACGGATCGAGTGGGCGATTCCGGTGGACAAGCTCGACCGGTTCAACGAGCTGGTCATGAAGCGGACATGGATTCCGTACGGCGAGAAGGGATGACGGCGTGGTCAGGATTCACGAGGAGTTCGACGTGGTGATCAAGGCGGTGACCATGGTGGGATCGTTCGTGACGATGGAAACCGCGGACGGCGGGGAGGGCTTCATCGACCAGGTCAAGCATCCCTCGTGGTGGTCGGAGGAGGTGCCGCCCCCGGCGGCGGGCGACCGGCTTCATGTAGTGGTTCTGGACCCGTCCAGGACCCCGCCACGGCTGAGCGCGCTGGAGAAGGACATCGAGATCGGGCGCCGGTTCCGCAGCGACGACTGACTCTCGTCCGGGACTCAGCCGCACGCCGCGAACCGCACCCGTACCGTCAGGCCACCGCCCTGCCGGTTCGGGAACGCCTCCGTGGTGGCGTCGTGGGCCCGGGCGATCGAGTCGACGATCGAGAGACCCAGGCCCGCGCCCTCGTCGGGGGCCTGGGTGCGGGCCGTCAGGCGGCGGAAGGGTTCGAAGAGGAGCGGGACCGTGTCGGGCGGAACCTCGGGGCCGGTGTTCGTCACTTCGATGCCGATGTCCGGGCCCGTACGGACCTCCACACGGCCGTCGGGAAAGTTGTGGCGCACGGCGTTCACCACCAGGTTGTGGACCAGCCGGTCCAGCAGCACCGCGTCGCCGTCGACCGTCAGCGGCCGGGCCCGTACCGTGACCGCCACCCCGCGCTCCGCGGCCTCCGCCGCCAGCGCGTCCACCGCCTCGCGGGCCACCTCGTGCACCGCCACCGGCCGCCGCTCCCGCAGCCCCTCCTCGGAGGCGGCGAGCAGGAGCAGCCCCTCGATGATCCGTTCGCTGTCGTCGGCGACCTCGATCAACTTCCCCCTGATCCGGGCGACCCGCTCCGGGGACGGCTCCCCCGCGAGCCCGATCTCGGCCGCCGCCCGCTGCACGGCGACCGGCGTGCGCAGTTCGTGCGCCGCGTTCGCCGCGAAGCGCTGCTGCGCGGAGACCAGCCGTTCCATCCGGCCGAGCATCACGTCGAAGGTGTCGGCCAGCCGCTTCAGCTCGCCCGGCGGGCCCTCCAGCGCGATCCTCTCGTGCAGGTTCTCGCCCGACAGCCGACGCGCCGTCTCGGTGATCACGGCCACCGGCCGGAGCACCCGGCCCGCCATCCACCAGGCCAGCGCGACCGAGAGGACCGCGTACACGGCGAGGACGATCAGCGAGACCGTCAGGAGCCGCTCCAGGGCCGCGGACTCCGCCGCGTCGCTGACCGTCCGCGCCACCGTGAGCGTCTCGGCGGAGACCTGGCCGGGCACCGTCGGAGCGGGGCTCGCCGGCACGGCGCTCCGGTAGGCCGTCGGGAACGCCGTCGGCAGGTCCTCCAGCCGCCGCGCGGGCACCGCGCCGGTGATCGCCACGCTGATCGAGGAGTACAGGCCCTCCTTCACCAGCAGATAGACCACACCCGTCAGCAGCCCGCCCGCCAGCAGCAGGAGCCCGCCGTACAGGACCGTCAGCCGGGACCGCTCCCCCGTCATCACCCGCCTCATGACGAGATCCGGTAGCCCGCGCCCGGCACCGTCTCCACCACCGGCGGCTCACCGAGCTTCGCCCGCAGCTTGCTCAGCGTGACCCGCACGGCGTTCGTGCGGTAGCTCGTGTGCTCCTCCCAGACCTGCTCGATCAGGTCCTCGCCGCTCACCACCGCTCCCTCGGCCCGCAGTAGCGCCTCCAGGACCGCGAACTCCTTCCGCGACAGGTGCAGATGGCGCCCGTCCCGGCTGGCCTGGCGACGCGCGGTGTCGAGGACGAGCCCGGCCCGTTCCAGGACGGGAGGCAGCGCGGGCCTGGCACGCCTGCCCAGCGCCAGGACCCGGGCGAGCAGCTCGTCGTACGCGAAGGGCTTGGTCAGGTAGTCGTCGGCGCCGAGACCGAGGCCCTCGACCCGGTCCCGTACCGTCCCCGCCGCGGTCAGCATCAGCACCCGGGTCATCAGCCGCTGCTCGACCACCCGCCGGCACACGTCGTCGCCGTGCATCCCGGGCAGGTCGCGGTCCAGGACGAGGACGTCGTACTCGCCGAGCTGCAGCTTGCGCAGCGCTTCGAGGCCGTCGGCCGCGACGTCCACGGCGAGCGCGTCGCGGCGCAGCCCCTCGGCGATCATCTCGGCGAGAAACGCCTCGTCCTCCACCACCAGTACGCGCATGGCCCCTGTGTATCCGAAGGGGACCTTTCGCCGGTGTTAACCCATCCGCTGAGAGAAGCGAAACATCCCTTCGCGGCACGCTCCCGCCCATGACGACCTCACGCAAGACCAAGCTGGCCGCCGCGGCCTCGTTCGCCGCCCTCTCCCTGTTCACGGCCGCCTGCTCCGGCGGCGACGACGCCCCCGAGGCGAACGAGGAGGGCAAGAAGGCCGACCAGGCCTTCGAGCACCGCAAGTGCCTGCGCGAGCAGGGCCTCGACGTGCCCGAGCCCAAGCCGGGCGAGCAGGGCGTCGGGCTCACCATCGGAGGCGACGGGATGTCGAAGGAGAAGATGGAGAAGGCGTTCAAGGCGTGCCGGGGCAAGGGCGGCGGCGCCGGTCTCGGCAAGGAGCCCACGCAGGCCGACAAGGACAAGGCCCTCGCGTACGCGAAGTGCATGCGCGAGAACGGCTTCAACATGCCCGATCCGAAGTTCGACGGCGGCGCGCAGGCCGCGATGCCGATACCGAAGGGCGCCGAGAAGCAGAAGTTCGACAAGGCGGCCAAGGCGTGCGAGAGCGTGGCCCGATGAGCCGGCGCAGGCTCGTCGTCGCCCTGGTGGCGATCGTCGCGGTCGCCGGCGGCGGGGCGGCCGTCACCGCCCTGACCGCTCCTGACAAGCCCGAGGTCACCGCCGACTCCAAGGGGCTGCCGAAGGCCACCGCACCCGTCACCCGCGGCGACCTCAGCAACAGCTCCCAGCAGGACGGCACCCTCGGCCACCTCGGCGAGCGGAAGATCAACGCGGGCCCGGCCGGGATCCTCACCTGGGTCGCGGGCGCCGGCTCGGTCGTCGAACGCGACGGGCGGCTGTACGAGGTCGAGGGCAGCCCGGTCCGGCTGATGTACGGCGCCGAACCCATGTACAGGACGCTCAGGACCGGCGACAAGGGCAAGGACGTCCACCAGCTGGAGGAGAACCTCGCCGCCCTCGGGTACACCGGCTTCGACGTCGACGAGGAGTACACCGCGAAGACCGCGGCCGCCGTCAAGCGCTGGCAGAAGTCCCACGAGCTGAAGCAGACCGGCACGGTCGGCCCGGAGCAGATCGCCTTCGCGGGCAGTGCGGTACGGATCAAGGAGGCGGGCGCCTCGCCCGGCGACCGGGTCGCACCGGGCGGTCCGGTGCTCACCGTGACCGGCTCCGAGCGGGTCGTACGCTTCGAACTCCCGGTCTCGGACGCCCCGTCGGCGAAGGCCGGCACCCGGGTGAAGGTCCTGCTGCCGGACGGAACGGAGCTGCCCGGGAAGGTGTCGGCGGTCGGGAAGACCGCGAAGGTCGGCGACGACCCGCAGGACAGGACCCCGAAGATCCCCGTCACGGTCTCCTTCGACGACCCGGCGAAGGTCAAGGGCGTCGACCAGTCCCCGGTCACCGTCGACCTCACCGGCGAGACCCGCCGGGACGTCCTGTCCGTACCCGTCAACGCGCTGCTCGCCCTGCCCGGTGGCGGCTTCGGCGTCCAGGTCGTCGAGAACGGGACGGCCAGGGACGTGGAGGTCGAGCTCGGCATGTTCGGGCAGGGCCGGGTCGAGGTCAGCGGCGACGGGCTGCGCGAGGGCATGAAGGTCGGGGTGCCGTCCGCATGACCACGGTCGTACGACTCTCCGGGGTCACCAAGGAGTACGCGGGCGGCGTCCGGGCCCTCGACGGCGTCGATCTCACCATCGGGGAAGGGGAGTTGCTCGGGATCGTCGGACCGTCCGGCTCCGGAAAGTCGACGCTGCTGCACATCGTCGGCACCCTGGACCGGCCCAGCGCCGGAACGGTCGAGATCGCCGGGCACGACGTGGCCTCCCTGACGGACCGCAGGCTGTCGGCGCTGCGGGCGCGTCGTATCGGCTTCGTCTTCCAGGCGTTCCACCTGGTGCCGGGCGTGGGGGCGCTGGAGAACGTGGCCGAGGGGCTGCTGTACTCGGGGCTGCCCCGGGCCCGCCGCCGGAGGATGGCCGCCGACGCGCTGGCCCGGGTGGGGCTCGCCGACCGGATGAAGCACCGGCCGCACGAGCTGTCGGGCGGGCAGAAGCAGCGGGTCGCCATCGCCCGCGCGGTGGTCGGCGAACCGGCCCTGCTGCTCGCCGACGAACCGACGGGCGCGCTGGACTCGGCGTCGGGCGAGGCGGTGATGAAGCTGCTGCACGACCTGAACGCGGAGGGCGCGACGATCGCGGTGATCACCCACGACGGCGAGATCGCGGCCCGCCTGCCCCGCCAGGTCAGGATCCGGGACGGACGTGTGGTGGGGGACACGGGATGCGGGGGCGACGGGCGGTTCCGTGTGGGCCCCGCGGACCGTGTCGGTGACGGAGGAGGTGGGGGGTCCGCGTGTGGACCCCGTGGTGCGTGGATGGGCGCCGATGCCGCGGCCCCCCGCTCCGGTGGCGGAGAGGGGGCGGCCTGATGTCCCGTACGAAACTCTCGGCGGCCCGGCTCGGCCCGCGTGACGTCCTCCATGTCGGCTCCGCCGGGCTGCGGAGCCGACCCGTACGGGTCGCGCTCTCCGCGCTGGGGATCGCCATCGGCATCGCCACGATGATCGCGGTCGTCGGCATCTCGGCCTCCAGCCAGGCCCAGCTGCTCCGGCAGCTCGACGCGCTCGGCACGAACATGCTGGTCGCCGAGCCGGGCGAGGGGATGTTCAGCGGGCAGGAGGTCAAGCTGCCCAAGGACGCGGTGGGCATGGTCGGCCGTATCGCCGGGGTCGAGGAGGCCGCCGGCACCGGGGACCTCAAGAGCTCCGTACGCCGCTCCGAGAAGATCCCGGAGGCCGAGACCGGCGGGATCTCGGTGAAGGCGGCGACGGAGGGACTGCTCGACGTCCTGCGCGGCGGGATGGCGTCCGGGACGTGGCTGAACGCCGCCAACGGGCGCTATCCATCCGTGGTGTTGGGCCATGTCGCGGCCGAGCGGCTGGGCATCACCCGGCCGGGGCAGCAGGTGTGGATCGACGACCGGTACTTCACCGTGATCGGCGTCCTCGACCCGCTGCCGCTCGCCCCCGAGATCGAACGCTCGGCGCTGGCCGGCTGGGAGGGCGCGGGGCCGCTCCTGGGCTTCGACGGGCATCCGACGGCGGTGTACGAGCGGTCCACGGACGCGTCCGTACGGGACGTCCAGCGGCTCCTGGCCCCGACGATCGACCCGCAGAACCCGCAGAACGTGTCGGTCGGCGACCCTTCGTCGGCGCTCAAGGCGAAGGCGGCGACGGAAGGGGCGTTCTCGACGCTGCTGCTCGGGCTGGGCGGGATCGCGCTCCTGGTGGGTGGGGTCGGGGTGGCCAACACCATGATCATTTCGGTGTTGGAGCGCCGCCACGAGATCGGGCTGCGGCGGTCCTTGGGCGCGACGCGGGGGCAGATCAGGATCCAGTTCGTGACGGAGTCCCTGATGCTGTCGGGCCTCGGCGGCCTCGCGGGTGTGGCGCTGGGCGCGGCGGCGACGGGCGTGTACGCGTCCACGGGCGGGCTGCCGTGGGTGGTGCCGCTGTGGGCGGTGGGCGGCGGATTCGCGGCGACGCTGGCGATCGGCACGGTGGCGGGCCTCTACCCGGCGGTCCGCGCCTCCCGCCTGTCCCCGACGCTGGCCCTGGCGACGGCGTAGAGGACGGGGTGGTGGCCGTTCGTCACGGCGTCGGCGGGGTGACCACGGTCGCCAGGTCCAGGGACGACGCCACACGGACCGCCACCGCCTCCGCGTAGACCGCGTCCGGGCGCTCGAAGGCCGTGCGGGAGGCGCCGCGGAGGAAGGTCACCGCGCCGACCGTGCGGCCCCGGCTGCGGAGCGGCAGGCACAGCGCGTGGACCGCGTCGCGCGGCCAGTGGCGTTCCGCCGCCCACTCCTCCGCGCCCTTCGGGCTCGCCGCCGCGGCCGACGCGCGCACCGGGCCCGTACGGGACACCGCCTGGAGGACCGGGTGACCCGCCGGGTACCGCACCGGAATGCCGCCGCCCGCGACCGGGACGACCGGGCCGGGCTCGCCCCCCGGGGTGGCCGCCACACGGACCAGCCGCCGATCCCCCACCGCCACGTCCACCAGCGCGTGGTCGGCGAACCCGGCCAGCGCGAAGTCCAGCAGCACCGTCGCCGCCTCCCTCGGGTCCTCGCACTCGGCCGCCGCCACGCCCGCCCGGTGCAACTGGCTGTACCGGAACCGCAGCCGGTCCGCCTCCTGCTCCGCGAGCCGCTCCTCGGTGACGTCCTGGAACAGCCACCCCACGCCCAGCGGCACCGGCTCCTCCGCGAGCGGTGACGACAGCCGTACGAAGCCGCTGCGCCAGCACCGCCGCCGGTCGCCCTCCGCGGTGCGCAGCGTCACCCACACCTCGGCCAGGGCCCGCGGCGCACCCTCCGCCAGCACGTGCTGGAGCGCACCCTCCAGCTCCTCGACGCCCTGCACGATCAGCTCCCCGAGCGGCCGGCCGAGCAGTGTGGTGCGGCCCCCGCCCATCGCCCGGGCGGCATGCCCGTTCACGGTGGTGGGCCGCAGGTCCACGTCGACGAGGACGACACCCCAGGACGCGTCCTCGAAGAGCGCCTCGCTGAGCGCGATCGAACGCTCCAGATCTATCTGCGCGTGCACCTCGCTGAACGCGCAGTACACCCCGGCGGGCTTGCCGTCCGCGCCGCGCACCCCGGCCGACTGCGTCCGTACGAGAACCCGCCCGCCGTCCTTCCGTACCAGCGCGAACTCGTGCACCAGCCGCCCCGGCGCCGCCATCGCGGCCATCAGCCGCTCCAGGGCCTGGGCCGCGTCGGCCCGCCGCGCGGCCCACCCCTCGAACCCGCGCCGTCCGACGGCCTCCCCGGCGGACCAGCCGAGGATCCGCTCGGCCTCCTTGTTCCAGTGCGTGACGGTCCCGCCGGCGTCGAATGCGCAGAGCGCCGCGTCCATCCCGTCGAGCAACGCGGCGAGCAGATCGTCACCCGGCACGGACGTGGTCTCACTCCTGGCAGCACTCATCCCGGCACCCCCTGCAGGACGGTGTACGTCGCGTGCACCCGCACGCCCCCGATCATTCAACTTGAACGTGACGCAGGACACACCCGGTTCCATGAAATCGTTGCGTCCCGGAAACGAACACGGGGGATGCGGCCGCCCGCGCCGGCCCGGCGGGCCCGCCGGGAAATCGGAGAATAAATCGCTTGAGGCTTCGCGGAACGCTTCCTATGGTGTGGAGCACACGCGAAAGGAGGTGATCCGAGAACATGATTTCTTTTCGGATTCGTGAGGTGACTGCGGGCTAACGGCCTGCCGTCGCACTCTGTGCACCTCGGCAGGCCACCTGCCGAAACCCAAGCAGTCACCCGACCCGTGGGCCGCCGGTAGTCCGGCCGGCTCTCGTCCGAACTCGAGCGGACGGGACCAAGGCCCACGGGTCGTCTGCGTTCTCCGCCGGGCGGGTCCTAGGCCAGCGAGAGCCTGCCCGTCCGCTGGGACCTGGCCTCGCCCACCCGCAGGATCACCGCGGCCGCGCCGAGCAGGAGCGCGCTCAGGGCGGCGAGGCCCAGGAGCGTCGGGGCCAGCTCCGTGAGGGTGCGGTGTTCGAGGAGGGCTCCGCGGACCGCGATCAGGCTGCCGGTGAGCGGGAAGACGGCGCCGACGATCTGGATCGCCGCGGGCAGGGCGAAGTGCGGGAGGCGCACGCCGGAGACGAACCAGAGCGGCTCGTCGAGGATCGTGTACAGGAACGCCGAGTCCCGGGAGAAGACCAGCAGGCTGTTGAGGAACGCTCCCCACGCGACCGCCGGGATCAGCAGGGCGAGGAAGACGATGCCGTACATCCACCAGGCCGAGACCGACAGCGCGCCGAAGCCGGTGAGGGCGGCGACGGTGAAGCAGGTGAGGAGCCAGGCGTTCTGGAGCAGGGCGCCGGCACCGTTGGCGAGCATGAGGGTGAGGCGTCCGGCCGGGGAGAGGAAGAGGAGTTCCAGGGTGCCGGTGGCGCGCTCGAAGGAGAGGTGCCAGGCGCTCTGGACGAGGGAGAAGAAGAAGGCGTACGCGAGGGTGCCGGTGGCCAGGAAGGCGAGGAGCCGGTCGGGGTCGGCGGCGAGCGGCCAGTTCGCGGCGGCCGGGGAGGCCGTGGCGACGGGGCGCAACGTGTAGTAGGTGGTGGCGAGTTGGAGGACGGGCCAGACCAGCATCGAGAAGACGACGAGGGGCTGGCCGAAGAGACGGCGGTGCTGTTTCAGGGCCTCCGCCGCGAAGACGCGGACGGCGTGGTTCATACGAGGGCCTCCTCGCCGGTCTCGGCGAGCGCGAGGATCGCGTCCTCCAGGCTGGCCTCGGCGATCTCCAGGCCTCCGATCGAGCCGCCCGCCCCGACGATCGCGGCCGTCAGCGGGCCCGCCATGTCGTCCGGATGGCGCAGGGTGATCAACTCGGCTCCGGAGGGCAGGAGTTCGGAGCTCGCGCCGAGACGCGCGGCCACCGCGGCCGTCGCCTCGCTCGGGTTGGTGACCGTCAGGCGGATCGTGCGGTGACTGCCGGTGGCCGCCTTCAGCTCCGCCGGGCTGCCCTCCGCGAGGTGACGGCCGGCGGAGATGACGTACACATGGCCGCAGAGCTCCTCGACCTCGGCGAGGTAGTGGGAGGTCAGCAGGACGCCCGTACCCTCCTCGGCGAGGCGGGCGACGACGCGCCGCAGGTCGCGGGCGATCGGGGCGTCCAGGCCGAGGGTGGGCTCGTCGAGCAGGAGGTAGGCGGGCCGGTTGATCAGCCCGCGGGCGATGGCGAGGCGCTGGGTCATGCCGCGCGAGTAGCGCTCGACCATGGTGTCCGCCGCGTCCGACAGGCCGACCAGTGTCAGCAACTCGTCTATCCGGGTGCGCAGTTCGCGCTTCGGGACGTCGTAGAGCTGACCGAAGTACCAGAGGTTCTCCCGGCCGGTCATCCGGGTGTAGACCATGCGCTCGCCGCCCGCGATGAGGTTGATGCGGCGGCGTACGGCGCGGGCGTCGGCGACCGTGTCGAGGCCGTCGACCGTGACCGCGCCCGAGGTCGGACGCAGCAGGGTGGCGAGGATCTTGATGGTGGTGGTCTTGCCGGCGCCGTTGAGGCCGAGAAGGCCGGTGATCCGGCCGGGCGGGATGTCGAGGTCGAGGCCGTCGACGGCCTTCTTGAGGCTGCGGGGGCCGAAGGGCCCCTTGTCGCGTACCGGGAAGTCCTTGCGCAGCGCGCGCACCTGAATGCCCGTCATGTCAGTACGTCCTTTCTACGGCGCGGGCCTCGGCCCACGGCAGGCACCTCAGGCCCAGGAACAGGTAGGCGCCGCTCAGCAGCGCGCAGACGGCCAGCCTCGGAAGGAGGTCGGTCAGCGGCTGCCCGCCGGTGGTCGCCGCATGCAGGACGTCCGTCGCCGCGGTGGTGGGGAGTACTTCGGCGAACCACTGGAGGGGTTCGGGCAGGTAGGTGCGCGGGAAGGTGAAGCCGCCGACCAGGCCGAGGACGATGAAGACGGTGTTCTGGGAGATGTGCGCCTCACCGGCGGCGATCATGAGGCCGCCGAGCCCGACGGAGAGCGCGAAGACCGCGCCGATCAGCGCGAGGCCGCCGAGGAGCAGGCCGGTCACGGAGGCCACCGGGACGGAGATCTGGAGCAGGGCGACGACGACGCCCAGGGCGAGGAACTCCACGAGGCTGCTGAGGACGGCGAAGGCGGTGAAGCCGACGAGGTACGGGAAGCGGCCGGCCGGTGCGATGAGGAGGGCGCCGAGGGTGCCCTGCCGCTGCTCGGTGATCAGGGCCTTCGCGGACCAGAGGATGAGCCGGACGGTGAACTGGAAGGCGGTCGCGCCGACGACGATGTAGGCGAGGTAGGCGGTGGTGCCGCTGCCTTCGGCGAAGTCGCCGGCGACGGCTCCGCCGCCGATTGCGTGATAGCCGAGGTACGCGAGCGAGATGGCGAGCGCGGCCGGGAGGACCGTGCCGACGGCGTAGGTCCATGGATAGGCGCGGCGGGTCATCTGCCAGGTGCGCCAGACGGTTGCCCAGGCTATGGGCATGTGGGCGATCCCCTCCCCCGTGAATCGATCAGTGAGTTCCGATTGGAAACTTACTGTGAGTTTCTATCGGGAACTCACTCGATGGCGCAAGATGGAGCGGTCGACCGACCGAGGAGGAGACCATGGCCCGAGCCGTGCCCGAGCGCGACGCCGCCTGCGCGATCGCCCAGGCCGCCGCCGTCGTCGGCGACTGGTGGAGCCTGCTGCTCGTCCGGGAGACCGCCCGCGGCCGGCACCGCTTCGACGAGCTCCAGCGCGAGCTCGACATCTCCCGCAAGGTGCTCGCCGAGCGACTGAACCACCTGGTCGACAGCGGCGTGCTCGACAAGGTGCCCTACCAGGAGGGGCCGGTGCGGTACGAGTACCGGCTCAGCCCCGCAGGCCGCGCCCTGCTCCCCGTCCTGGTCGCGATGCAGGACTGGTCCGACCGCTGGCTGCTCGGCGACGGCACCCTCACCGCCTCCGCCGACGAGCACAGCGCCGAGGCCCACCGCGTCCACGAGCTCCCCGGGACCCGGCTGCCGCGCCTCACGCTGCCCGCGCACACCGGCGACGAGCGGGACCCGGTGGACCCGGAAGCCACCGCCACCGTGCTCTTCTGCTACCCCGCGACCGGGCGGCCGAGCCCGCTGCCCGAGGGCTGGAACGACATCCCCGGCACGGTCGGCTGCACACTGGAGAACCGGCTCTTCAGGGACGCGTACGAGCGGTTCACGGCCGCCGGCGTCGCCGTCCACGGAGTCTCCACCCAGCGCCCCGACGAGCAGCGGACCTTCGCCGCCGCCGAGGAGATCCCCTTCCCGCTGCTGTCCGACATGGACGCCCGGCTCTCGGCGGCGCTCCGACTGCCGACCTTCCGCGCGGGACAGGCCCTGCGGCTCAAGCGCGCGGTCCTGGTCGTGGACCGGGAGCGGACCGTACGGCACGCGCAGTTCCCGGTCACGGACATCCCGCACGCGGTGGAGACGGCGCTCACGGAGGCGGCGAAGGCGTCAGGGTGAGAGGCGCTCCACGCGCCAGTCGTCGCCGTCCTCCGCCCGCACGTACCGCAGCCGGTCGTGCAGCCTGTTCTCGTGGCCCTGCCAGAACTCCACCGTCTCCGGCACGACCCGGAAGCCGCCCCACTCCGGCGGTACCGGAACCTGCTCGTCGTCCGGGTAGCGTGCGGCCAGTTCCTCGTAACGGGTCAGGAGTTCCTCGCGGGACTCGATCACCGAGGACTGGTGGCTGGCCCAGGCGCCCAGCTGGGAGCCGTGCGGGCGGGTGCGGAAGTAGGCGACCGTCTCGTCCCGGCCGGTGCGCACCGCCCGGCCCGTGACGATGACCTGGCGGGCCAGCGGATGCCAGGGGAAGAGCAGCGAGATGTACGGATTGGCCGCCAGCTCGGTGCCCTTGCGGGAGCCGTAGTTCGTGTAGAAGACGAAGCCGGCCTCGTCGAAGTGCTTCAGCAGCACCGTGCGGGAGGACGGGCGGCCGTCGGGGGCCGCGGTCGAGACGACCATCGCGTTCGGCTCGTGGATCGCCGGGTTGGTGGCGGTCTCCTTGAACCAGCGCGTGAACTGTTCGATCGGTTCGGGGGCGAGGTCGGCCACAGTCAGCTCCGTGGTGCGGTACTGCTCGCGCATGTCGGCGGGATCGAGAGCGTCTGTCACAGAGGCCATCCTGCCGCAGAGACGCAGTCTGCCCGGCACGGCTGTCCGCTAACCCTTACTCGCCGGATCGGCGCAGTGTGCCGGATGTCACGCTTCCCCGCATCATCGGAACCGTACAGACTCTTCCGCTGGATGACTGTTGATTCCCGACCAACACCCGGATGATTGATCATCGATAGAGGAGCCGCCTGATGTCCGACTTCGTACCCGGACTCGAGGGAGTCGTCGCGTTCGAAACGGAGATCGCCGAACCTGACAAGGAGGGCGGCGCTCTTCGGTACCGCGGCGTCGACATCGAGGATCTGGTCGGTCACGTCTCGTTCGGCAACGTCTGGGGCCTGCTCGTCGACGGGGCCTTCGACCCCGGTCTGCCGCCGGCCGAGCCGTTCCCGATCCCCGTGCACTCCGGCGACATCCGCGTCGACGTCCAGTCCGCGCTCGCCATGCTCGCCCCCGTATGGGGCCTCAAGCCCCTCCTCGACATCGATGCCGAGCAGGCCCGCGAGGACCTCGCCCGGGCCGCCGTCATGGCGCTCTCGTACGTCGCCCAGTCTGCGCGCGGCCAGGGTCTGCCGATGGTGCCGCAGAGCGAGATCGACAAGGCCGAGTCGGTCGTCGAGCGGTTCATGATCCGCTGGCGCGGCGAGCCCGACCCGAAGCACGTCAAGGCCGTCGACGCGTACTGGACCTCGGCCGCCGAGCACGGCATGAACGCTTCCACGTTCACCGCGCGCGTCATCGCCTCCACCGGCGCGGACGTGGCCGCGGCCCTGTCCGGCGCCGTCGGCGCCATGTCCGGTCCGCTGCACGGCGGCGCCCCGTCCCGCGTCCTCGGCATGATCGAGGAGATCGAGCGGACCGGCGACGCCAAGGCGTACGTGCGGCAGGCCCTCGACCGGGGCGAGCGTCTGATGGGCTTCGGCCACCGCGTCTACCGCGCCGAGGACCCGCGCGCCCGCGTCCTGCGCCGTACGGCCAAGGAGCTCGGCGCGCCGCGCTTCGAGGTCGCGGAGGCGCTGGAGAAGGCCGCCCTGGAGGAGCTGCACAACCGCCGCCCCGACCGCGTCCTCGCGACGAACGTCGAGTTCTGGGCCGCGATCATGCTCGACTTCGCCGAGGTCCCGGCGCACATGTTCACGTCGATGTTCAGCTGCGCCCGTACGGCCGGCTGGTCGGCGCACATCCTGGAGCAGAAGCGCACGGGACGCCTGGTGCGGCCCTCGGCGCGCTACATCGGTCCCGGCCGGCGCGACCCGCAGGAGATCGCGGGCTACGCCGACCTGGCGGCGTTCGCGGGCTGATCCCGCACAGGCGTACCGGGGCGCGCCCGCACAGCCCGCCCCGCCCGAGCCCGGCTCCGCGACCGCGGGGGCCGGGCTCCGCCATGTCAGGCCCCGGGGCGGGGCCCCGGGCGGGCTCAGCCGTGTCCGGGGCCCCGGTCAGCTCGGGGCGTAGGTGGTGGGTGGGGTCAGGCGGTTGCGAGTGGGCGCTCGTCCGCGAGCAGCAGGTCCGCGTGGTGGCGGGCCGCGGCCAGCGGGTGGGCGCGCAGCTTGCCCTTCAGCTCGTTGCGGCCGTACTCGGCGAACAGCGGGTTCGCCGGGTCGGTCGTGATCCCGGGCGCCGTCGAGGCGAACGGGAACGGCAGCGGGGCGATCCGGGCGTCGAGCCGCGGGTTGTAGAAGAACGGGACGGAGTAGCGCTCCGTCGCCGCGGGCGGGGAGACCACCCGGTGGTTGGTGGCGATCAGATAGCCGTTGGTCGCCACTTCGAGGAGCTCGCCCAGGTTGACGACGAACGCGCCGGGCAGCGGCGGTACGTCGTGGAAGGCGCCGTCCTCGCGCTCCACCTGGAGGCCGCCTACGTGGTCCTGAAGGAGCAGCGTCAGGAAGCCGTAGTCCTTGTGGGCGCCGACGCCCTGGTCGGCGCCGTCATCGGCGCTTCCCGGGTAGCGCACCAGCTTCAGGTGCGGGTGGGCCCGGTCACCGAAGACGTCGTCGTAGAAGTCGGCGGGCGCGCCGATCGAGGCCAGCAGCTCCTGCAGCAGCCGCTCGGCGACCCTGCTGAGGCGCTCGACCCAGTTCAGGGCGGCGAGCCGCAGCTCGGGGAGGGCGGCGGGCCACTGGTTCGGGCCCTGGAGCCACCAGTACGGGGCCTCGCCGGGGCCGGGGACGTGCGCGGGGCGCTCGGCGCCGATGTCGAGCTGGTCGCGCCAGTCGCGGGAGCCGCCGGTGCGCTCGTCGCCGATGCGGGTGTAGCCGCGGAAGTGCGGCGAGTTGGTGGTGTCGAGGGCGATCCGGTCGGCCTCCGGCAGCGCGAAGAACGCCCGCATGGCGGAGGTGAGCGCCCGGGTCTCGTCCTCGGTCACACCGTGCCCGATCAGCTGGAAGAAGCCGACGTCGTGAGCGGCACTGTGGAGCTGCGCGTGGAGCAGTCGCCGGGCCTGGGGGCCGCGGTCGGCGGCGGCGAGGTCGACGATGGGGAGCTGGGAGCTGTACGAGGTCTGCGTCATGGTGTGCGTCCGCGGGGTGTTACGGGGCCCGGGCGCGCCGCCAGGGGTGGGGCGGGGGCGCGGGTGCCTGAAGTGGAGAGGGGGGCTACGAGGTCAGGCGGAGCGCCGACAGCCCATGCTCGTGACGCGGACGAAGTCCACGTGGCGACGGCGTACGAGCGAAAGCATGGGACCAGCGTACTGCGGGGCGCGCGAGACGTATGTGGCGCGGGTCACGCCACCGGGTCACCATGGTGTACGGACCGGTCCGGGGGCCAGGTGTTCAGGGAGGCACCCGTGGCACACGCCCGTACAACCGACGTACTGATCGTGGGCGCCGGCCCCGTGGGGCTGAGCGCGGCCGCCGAACTCCGCCGCCGCGCGGTGCCCTGCCGCATCATCGACCGGCTGCCGGCCCGCCTTCCGTACGCCAAGGCGGTCGGCATCCAGCCGCGCACCCTGGAGATCTGGGACCGGATGGGGCTGGCCCGCTCCGTCCTGGAGGCCGCCGTCCCCCTGCGCGGCCAGTTGATCCATGTCAACGGCCGGGAGGTCGCGCGGATCGAGCTCGCGCTGCCCCCCGAGGTGCCGTACGGATTCGCCGCGCTGCCGCAGTACGAGACCGAGCGCCTCCTGGAGGAGTACGTCGCGGGCCTGGACACCACCATCGAACGCGGCACCGAGCTGCTGTCCTTCACCCGGGACGAGGACGGGGTGACCGCCCGGCTGCGGACCGCCTCCGGCGAGGACGAGGAGCTGCGCACCCGCTATCTGATCGGCTGCGACGGCGCGCACAGCACCGTCCGCAAGGGTCTCGGCCTCGGCTTCGAGGGCGGGGCCTTCCCCGAGGAGTACATGCTGGGCGACGTCGAGGCCGACTGGGACCTGCCGTACGGCTACGGCCTGCGGTCCCTGCGCCACGCCGAGGACGGCTCGACCGACGACGCGCTGGTCTGCATCCCGCTGCCCGGCACGGGCCGCTACCGCATGTCGATGACGGTCCCGCCGGAGCTCTCCGCGCAGGGGGGCGACGCGAGCGGCGACGGCGTGGCGCACGGCCTGGAGGGCAGCCGGGCGCCGGAGCTGTCCCACATCCAGGCCGTGGTCGACCGGCTGGCACCCACACCCACCCGCGTCTCCGCGCTGCGCTGGTCCTCCGTCTTCCGCATCAGCCACCGGATCGTCGACCGCTACGGCGAG
>NZ_JBHTTQ010000002.1:105330-135476 GCF_042794475.1 Streptomyces sp. NPDC056527 | reverse complement strand
TGGTCGACCGGCTGGCACCCACACCCACCCGCGTCTCCGCGCTGCGCTGGTCCTCCGTCTTCCGCATCAGCCACCGGATCGTCGACCGCTACGGCGAGGGCCGGGTCTTCGTCGCCGGCGACGCCGCCCACATCCACCCGCCCACCGGCGCCCAGGGCATGAACACCGGCATCCAGGACGCCTGCAACCTGGCCTGGAAGCTCGCCCTCGTCCTCGACGGGGAGGCCGGGCCGGCCTTGCTCGCCAGTTACGACGCCGAGCGCCGCCCGGTCGGCGAGGAGGTGGTGGGCCGGACCGTCCGGCATGCGAGGCAGGGGATGGAGACCGACCCCGAGGACCCGGGCACCCTGATGCTCCGGGAGGCCCAACTGCTCGTCGCCTACCGGGACGGCCCGCTCGCCGGCAGCCCGTACGGACCGGACGACGCGCCCCAGCCAGGCGACCGGGCCCCCGACTGCGGCGGTCTGACCGTCCCCATCGCCGCGTACCCGCTGCGTCTGCTCGACGTCCTGCGCGGCCGCACCGGGCATGTGCTGCTGCTGTACGCGACCGACCCCGCCGACCTGGCCAGGGCCGCCGAGGCCGGTGCGGTGGTCGCCACCGCGGTCGGCGGGCGGAAGGCGCCCGGCGACCAGCCGCCGGCCTTCGCGGGGCTCCCCGGACCCGGCCTCTCCGGGCCCGACGGGCAGGGCCCCGAGAGCAGCCTGCGGACCGTCGCGGTGCTCGCCCGCGAGGCGGCCTCCGCCGCCGGGTTCGGCACCGGGAGCGTCCCGGGGTACCTCGACGCGGCGGGTGAGTTCGCCCGGATCTACCGCCCCGACGGCCCGACCGGCTTCCTCGTGCGCCCGGACGGCCAGCTCGGCGCCCGTTTCCCCCTCGCCGGCACGGCGGCGGCCCTGACCGGCTACCTCGCCGCACTGTCCGTACCGGCCTGACCGAACGATCCGCCGGACCTCGCCCCGCGGCCCGGCCACCAGGCGTCACGGGGCCGGTGGCCGACCGGTCCCGGGGCCGACGGAACTCGCCGGCCGACCCGTGCGGGCGGCCGACCGGCCCGGGCAGACCGATCCGGACAGCCGAGCGACGGACTGCCGACGAACTCGCCCCGCGGTCTACCCGCCGCCCGGCACGGGGCCGGTGGGCGGGGTCAGTCCAGGGCCTCGTCCAGGATCTTCGACCACTGGGCCACGATCCGTTCACGGCGCGCCTTGTCGTCGGTCAGGAGGGTGGCCAGGCCCAGGCCGCGGGCCATGTCGAGGAGCCCCTGCACCGTCTCCCGTACCCCCGGGACGGACTCGTCCGCGGCCAGGAGGGACACCGCCATGCGGTGGGACTCGCGGCCGACGCGGGCCTCCAGTTCGGTGACCCGGGCGTGGAGCTGGGGCTCGTGCGCAGCGGCCACCCAGAGGTGCAGGGCCGCGCGGAAGAGCGGCCCCGTGAAGAGGTCGACCAGGGCGCCGACGGCCTCGCGGCGGTCCCTCGCGGGGAGGGTGCGCAGGGCGTGCGAGCGTTCCTCGGCGACGTACTCGACGGCCGCCGTGAACAAGTCCTCCCGGGTCGGGAAGTGGTGCTGCGCGGCGCCCCGCGAGACCCCGGCGCGCTCGGCCACCACGGAGACGGTGGAGCCCGCCCAGCCGTGTTCGGCCAGGCAGGACACCGCCGCCTCCAGGAGCCGCTGCCGGGTGGCGCGGCTCCTGTCCTGCTTCGGGCCGGTCAGAGCCGCCATTCAGGGTCCCGTCGTTCGAGGAAGGCCGTCATCCCTTCGCGCGCTTCCGCGGAGGCGAAGAGCGAGGCCGACCTCTGGACCAGGTCCTCCGCGTCGCGCTCGAAGGTCTCCAGGACTTTAGCCGTGACCAGGCGCTTCGACTCGGCCAGCCCCTGCGGGGATCCCTTGCGCAGCCCGTCCAGGATCGCCTCCAGGTCGTCCTCGGTGGCGGTCACCAGACCCATCCGTACGGCCTCGGCCGTGCCGAACCGCTCCCCCGTCAGGTAGTAGCGCGCCGCCGCTCGCTGCTCCAGTTTCGGGAGCAGCGTCAGCGAGATGACGGCGGGCGCGACCCCGATCCGTACCTCCGTCAGCGAGAAGTCCGACCCCTCGGAGGCGACGACGACGTCGCACGCCCCGAGCAGACCGAGGCCGCCCGCGCGCACATGGCCGCGCACGACGCCCACCACCGGCTTCGGCAGCTCCACGATCTGCCGGAGCAGGTCGACGAAGGCGTACGGACTCGGCGGGGCCTTCAGGTCGGCACCGGCGCTGAACGTCGAGCCGGTGTGGGTGAGGACCACCGCCCGTACGGCCGGGTCCTCGCCGCACTCCGTGAGCGCCTCCGCCAACTCGGCGACCAGGGCCGCCGAGAGGGCGTTGCGGTTCTCCGGGGAGTCGAGCGTCAGCGTGGCGATGCCACGGTCGAGCTTCATTCGCGGTCCCTCAGTTCGCGGCGCAGGATCTTCCCCGACGCGGCACGCGGCACCCCGTCGACGAACTCCACACGCCTGATCTTCTTGTACGGGGCGACCTTCGCCGCCACGTACGCCATGACGTCCTCGCCGTTCAGGTCGGCCGCGCTCGCCTGCCGGACGACGAACGCCTTGGGTATCTCGGCGCCGTCCTCGTCCTGCACGCCGATCACGGCCGCGTCGGCGATCCCCTCGTGGGTGAGCAGCAGGGCCTCCAGCTCGGCCGGGGCGACCTGGAAGCCCTTGTACTTGATGAGCTCCTTGACCCGGTCGACGACGAAGAGCCAGCCGTTCTCGTCGACCCGGCCGATGTCGCCGGTGTGCACCCAGCCGTCCGCGTCGATCATGTCGGCGGTGGCGTCGGGGCGCCCCAGGTAGCCCTTCATCACCTGCGGGCCCCGGATGGCGACTTCGCCCTCCGCGCCCGGCTCGGCGTCCCGTGCCGGGTCGTCGAGGGAGAGGATCCGCATCTCGGTGGAGGGGAGCAGCTTGCCGACGGCGCCGGGCGGCGGGTTCACGGCGTCCAGGGGGACGACGTGGGTGCCGGGCGACAGCTCCGTCATGCCGTACGCCTGGCGGACCGGCGGCAGTTTCAGCCGGGCCGAGCATGCCTCGGCGAGGGAGGCGTCGAGGGGGGCGGCGGCGCTGACGATGTACTCCAGGGAGGACAGGTCGTAGTCGGCGACGGCAGGGTGCTTGGCGAGCGCGAGGACGATCGGCGGGGCCACGTACAGGCCGTTGATGCGGTGGTTCTGGATCGCGGCGAGGAACTGGTCGAGCTCGAAACGGGGCAGGACGACGACGGTCGCGCCCTTGCGCAGCGGGGCGTTCATCAGGGCGGTCAGCCCGTAGATGTGGAAGAAGGGCAGGACCGCGAGGATGCGGTCGCCCGGTCCCATGGGGATGAAGGGTTCGAGCTGGGCCAGGTTGGTGGCGATCGAGGTGTGGGTGAGCATCACGCCCTTGGGGACCCCGGTGGTGCCGGAGGAGTACGGGAGGGCGGCGATGTCCTCGCCGGGGTCGAACTCCAGGGCCGGGTCGGGGGCGGTGGTGGCCAGCATCGACTGCAGGGAGCGGATGCCCTCCCCCTCGGGCGCCTGGTCGCAGACGAAGATCTCCTCGATCCCGCCGGCGAGTTCGGCGGCCCGTCGGGCCGGTTCCAGGAGCGGGGAGACCGTGACGATCCAGCGGGCGGAGGAGTCGCGGAGCTGCTTGGCGAACTCCTCCGCCGTGGAGAGCGGATGGACGGTGGTGACGGAGGCGCCGGCGCGGGTGGCGGCGTAGAACGCGATGGGGAACAGCACGGTGTTGGGGCTGTGCAGGGCGAGCACGTCGCCCTTGCGGACCCCGGCCTCGACGAGCCCGGCGGCGACCCGCCGGTGGAACGCGTCGACCTGGGCGTACGTGAGGGTGAGCCCACCGGTCCCGTCGACCAGCGCGGGGGCGTCCCCGAACTCGGCGGCCCGGCCGAGGACGGCCTCGTGGATGGGGAGGGAGAGGGTGGAGACGGCCTCGTACTCGCTGTGGAACACCATGCAGGCCCCCTGGAGAGGTGGAAGGTGGTCGCCAGGATCGCGTGTGTCGGTACGACTTGGGGAGACCTTGTCAGCACTCCATGGAAACAATCAAGCGTGCCTGCATGATTCGAGAAACGACGCCGGTTCTCGCATGCCACGTACCCGAAGGTCGACGACCGCACACAGAATGTTCACAACCGGCTAGCCTGCGGACATGGTCTTCAAACGTTTGCTGGGCAAGGGCGGCGTGCCGCTCGAGATCGACACTCTCGTACAGTCCGAGCCGGCGCAGCCGGGGGGACTTCTGACCGGCGAAGTGGTGCTGCGCGCCCCCGAACGCAGGGTCGAACTGAGGGCGATACGCCTGAGGCTCGTCACCGACGCGCCGGTGGCGCACAAGGGGGACGGCGACGGCGAGAGCGGTGACACGTTCGACTACCCCAGCGTGAGCGGGTACTTCACCCTGGAGAAGGGCGAGGAGAGGCGGGTGCCCATCCGGCACCGGCTCAAGTGGGAGACCCCTCTGACCGAGGTGAAGGGGAACAAGCTGGGTGTTCACCTCGGCATCCACACCGAGGTCGAGGCCGAGGGGATCAAGGCCCAGACGGATGACGACCTCGTGCACATCAGCGCGTTGCCCCTGCACGAGACGGTCCTCGACTCGTTCGCCGCCGAGGGCTACGCATGCGAGGGATCCCGGATCATCACCGGCGACATCCCCCGCACCGAGTACCACGTCTACCGACGGCAGAGCCTCCTTCTCGTCGATCGGTCGGCCGGCCACGAGCGCCCGGGCAAGCTGGAGTTGAACTTCCACACCAACGCCGTCGGCTGCGAGATCTTCCTCCGCAAGGCCGCCCTCGAGGAGCGGTACTGGAAGGCGAAGCCGCCCGCCCTGCGCTTCGTCGCCGCCCATCACGAGGTCGGACGGGTGGACTTCGCAGCGGAGGTACGGCGCTGGGTCGGCGAGGTCGCCCTCCTGGGCGACAGTCACGCCGCCGACGAGGACTGACCCGCCCACCGTCCCGTTCCCTCCTCGGACCTTCCGGAGGGAACGGGACGGACGCTCCCTGAACTGCCGCCGGTTCAGTACGACTTGGGGAGACCCAGAGTCTGGTGGGACACGTAGTTCAGGATCATCTCGCGGCTGACCGGGGCGATCCGGGCCACGCGGGAGGCCGTGACGAGGCGGGCGAGACCGAACTCGCGGGTGAGCCCGTTGCCGCCGAGCGTGTGGACGGACTGGTCGACGGCCTTCACACAGGCCTCGCCCGCCGCGTACTTGGCCATGTTCGCGGCCTCGCCCGCGCCGATGTCGTCACCGACGTCGTAGAGGTGGGCGGCCTTCTGCATCATCAGCCGGGCCAGCTCCAGCTCGATGTGGGCCTGGGCCAAGGGGTGGGCGATGGCCTGGTGGGCGCCGATCGGGGACTTCCAGACCTGGCGCTCCTTGGCGTAGGCGACGGCCTTGTCGAGGGCGTAGCGGCCCATGCCGATCGCGAAGGCGGCGGTCATGATCCGCTCGGGGTTCAGCCCGGCGAAGAGCTGGAGCAGCCCCGCGTCCTCGTCGCCGACCAGCGCGTCCGCCGGGAGGTGGACGTCGTCGAGGGTGAGCTCGAACTGCTTCTCGTGGGCTTCCAGTTCCATGTCGATCTGCCGGCGTCCGAAGCCGGGGGTGTCGCGGGGGACGACGAAGAGACAGGGCTTGAGGTTGCCGGTGCGGGCGTCGGAGGTGCGGCCGACGATGAGGGTGGCGTCGGCGATGTCGACGCCCGAGACGAAGACCTTGCGGCCGTTGAGCACCCAGCCCGCCTCGGTCTTCGTGGCGGTGGTGGTGATCCGGTGGGAGTTGGAGCCCGCGTCGGGCTCGGTGATGCCGAAGGCCATGGTGCGGCTGCCGTCGGCCAGCCCGGGCAGCCACGCGGCCTTCTGGGCGTCGGTGCCGAAGCGGGCGATCACGGTGCCACAGATGGCGGGCGAGACGATCATCATGAGGAGGGGCGCACCGGCGGCGCCCAACTCCTCCAGGACGATGGAGAGTTCGACCATGCCCCCGCCTCCGCCGCCGTGGGACTCGGGGAGGTTCACCCCGAGATAGCCGAGCTTCCCGGCCTCGGCCCAGAGGGCGTCGTGGTCGAGGGGGCGGGTGGATCCGTGGCGCTGACCGAGGGCGGAGACGGCGGAACGGAGGGCGGTGTGCTCGGCGGTCTCGACGACGGAACTCATGCGGGCTGGTCCTCCTGGGCTTCGGTCTGTACGACGGCGAGCAGGGCGCCTACCTCGACCTGGCGGCCGGGGACGGCGTGGAGCGCGGTGAGCGTGCCGGAGGCGGGAGCGATGACGCGGTGCTCCATCTTCATGGCCTCCAGCCAGAGGAGCGGCTGCCCGGCGGTGACCCGTGCGCCGGGCGCGAGGCCGTCGGCGACACGGACGACGGTGCCGGGCATGGGCGCGAGCAGGGAGCCGGGCTCCCGCTGGTCGGTGGGGTCGGGGAAGCGGGGCCGTACGGTGAGCCGGTGCGGACCGACGTGGACGGTGTCGCCGTGCCGGACGACATCGAAGTCCCGCACGACTCCGTCGACTTCGAGCCGTACGCGATCGGGGGCGACGCTCACGGGGCGGACGCCCTCGGGAGCGGTGACGGTGTACCCGGCGCCTCCGTCCCGGGAGGGCCGGTAGCGGACCTCGTGGTCCCCGTACGCCTTGACCTGGTCCTGCGACGCGAGGTTCCGCCACCCGCCGCCGAACCGCCCCCGGTTCCCCTCGGCCTGCGCGAGGGCGGCGGCGACGGCCGCGTACGCCTCACCGGGCGGGGTCCGCGTGAGGGCGTCCAGGTTCCGCTCGTAGAAGCCGGTGTCGAGGCGCGAGGTGTCGTGGAACTCGGGGTGCCGCAGGGAGGCGACGAGCAGGTCCCGGTTGGTCACGGGCCCGTGGATCCGGGCCCGCTCCAGTGCGCGGGCGAGCTTGCGGACGGCCTCGGCGCGGGTGGGCGCGTGGACGACGACCTTGGCGAGCATGGCGTCGTAGTGGACCCCGATCGAGTCCCCGCAGACGTATCCGGTGTCGACGCGCGGTCCCGAAGGGAACGCGAGGGCGTGCAGCGTGCCCGTCTGGGGCGTCCAGCCCGACCCCGGGTCCTCCGCGTACAGGCGGGCCTCGATCGCGTGGCCCCGCGGGGCCGGGTGCTCCGAGGGCAGGGCTCCGCCCTCCGCGACCGCGATCTGGAGGGCGACGAGGTCGACCCCGTACACCTCCTCCGTCACCGGGTGCTCCACCTGGAGGCGCGTGTTCATCTCCAGGAAGTGCGCCTTGGGGGTCCCCCCTGCTCGAGCGGAGCCGAGAGTTTGGGGGACGTCCGCGACCAGGAACTCGACCGTGCCCGCGCCGACGTAGCCGACCGCCTTCGCCGCCGACACCGAACGGTCGTACAGCTCCGCGAGCAGCGACGGCGGCAGGTCCGGCGCCGGGGACTCCTCGATCATCTTCTGGTGGCGGCGCTGGAGCGAGCAGTCCCGGGTGCCGAGCGCCCAGACCGTGCCGTGGCCGTCCGCGAGGACCTGGACCTCCACATGGCGGCCGTTCTCGACGTACGGCTCGACGAACACCTCGCCGTCCCCGAACGCGTTCGCCGCCTCGGCGGAGGCGGCTGCCAGCTCCCCCTCAAGCGCGGCCAGTTCGCGCACGATCCTCATGCCACGGCCGCCACCGCCCGCCGCCGCCTTCACCAGGACCGGCAGCTCCGCCTCGGTGACGTCGCCGGCCACCAGCGGGGCGATCCCGAGGAGCTCCTTGGCCCGCGTCTTGGACGCCATCGCCTCGATCGCGGACGGCGGAGGGCCGATCCACACCAGGCCCGCGTCCAGGACCTGCCGCGCGAACTCCGGGTTCTCCGAGAGGAAGCCGTACCCCGGGTGCACCGCGTCCGCGCCCGCCGCCAGCGCCGCCTTCACCACCAGGTCCCCGCGCAGATACGTCTCCGCGGGCGTCGCCCCCGGCAGCCGTACCGCCGCGTCCGCCTCTCGTACGTGCAGCGCGGAGGCGTCCGCGTCCGAGTACACGGCGACCGTCTCGACGCCCAGCTCCCGGCACGTACGGAACACCCGGCAGGCGATCTCGCCCCGGTTCGCGACCAACAGCCTGGAGATCATCACTCGCCTCACATTCGGAAGACGCCGAAGCCGCCGCGCGCGCCCTCGACCGGTGCCGTGTGGATCGCGGACAGGCACAGCCCGAGGACCGTGCGCGTGTCGCGGGGGTCGATGACGCCGTCGTCGTACAGCCGCCCGGACAGGAACATCGGCAGCGACTCCGACTCGATCTGCGCCTCGACCATCGCGCGCAGCCCGGCGTCGGCCTCGTCGTCGTACGGCTGCCCCTTCGCCGCGGCGCTCGCCCTCGCGACGATCGACAGGACCCCGGCGAGCTGCTGCGGGCCCATGACGGCCGACTTGGCGCTCGGCCAGGCGAAGAGGAAGCGCGGGTCGTACGCCCGGCCGCACATGCCGTAGTGCCCGGCGCCGTACGACGCGCCCATCAGCACGCTCAGATGCGGCACCCGGCTGTTCGACACCGCGTTGATCATCATCGCGCCGTGCTTGATGATGCCGCCCTGCTCGTACTCCTTGCCGACCATGTAGCCGGTGGTGTTGTGCAGGAAGACCAGCGGGATGTCGCGCTGGTTGGCGAGCTGGATGAACTGCGCCGCCTTCTGCGACTCGGCGCTGAACAGCACTCCCTGGGCGTTGGCGAGGATGCCGACGGGGTAGCCGTGCAGCTCCGCCCAGCCCGTGACCAGGCTCGGCCCGTACAGCGGCTTGAACTCGTCGAAGTCCGAGCCGTCCACGACCCGGGCGATGACCTCGCGCGGATCGAAGGGGGTCTTCAGATCCCCGGGCACGATCCCGAGCAGCTCGTCCTCGTCGTACTTCGGGGGCTCCGCGAAGGGTGGATCGACGTGCGCCTTGCGGTGGTTGAGACGGGCGACGATCCGCCGCGCCTGGCGCAGCGCGTCGGCCTCGTCCACGGCGTAGTGATCGGCGAGGCCGGAGACGCGGGCGTGCATCTCCGCGCCGCCGAGCGATTCGTCGTCGCTCTCCTCGCCCGTCGCCATCTTCACCAGTGGCGGACCGCCGAGGAAGACCTTCGACCGTTCCTTGATCATCACGGTGTGGTCGGACATGCCGGGGACGTACGCCCCGCCGGCCGTCGAGTTGCCGAAGACCACGGCGATGGTGGGGATGCCGGCGGCGGAGAGCCGCGTCAGGTCGCGGAAGAGCGCCCCGCCGGGGATGAAGATCTCCTTCTGGGACGGCAGATCGGCGCCGCCGGACTCCACGAGGGAGATGACCGGGAGCCGGTTGGCGTACGCGATCTCGTTGGCGCGCAGGGCCTTCTTCAGCGTCCACGGGTTGGAGGCGCCGCCGCGCACGGTCGGGTCGTTGGCGGTGATCAGGCACTCGACGCCCTCGACGACACCGATCCCGGTGACGATCGACGCGCCGACCGGATAGTCGCTGCCCCAGGCGGCGAGCGGGGACAGCTCCAGGAACGGGGTGTCCGGGTCGACGAGCAGCTCGATCCGCTCGCGGGCGAGCATCTTGCCGCGCTTGCGGTGCCGTGCGGTGTACTTCTCGCCGCCGCCCGCGAGCGCCTTGCCGTGCTCGGCGTCGAGGGCGGCGAGCTTGTCGAGCATGGCGGCGCGGTGGGCCGCGTAGTCGGATCCGCCGGTGTCGAGGGCGGAGGCGAGGACGGTCACAGCAGTTCCTCCGGGGCGGTCACAGGAGTTCTTCCGGTACGTCGAGTTCGCGGGCGCGGAGCCATTCGCCGAGGGCCTTGGCCTGGGGGTCGAAGCGGGCCTGGGAGGCGACGCCCTCGCCGAGGAGCCCGGTGACGACGAAGTTCACCGCGCGCAGGTTCGGCAGGACGTGCCGTACGACGGCCGACTCGGCGGTCTCCGGCAGGAGCCGCTTGAACCGCTCGACCGTGAGGGTGTGGACGAGCCAGCGCCACGCGTCGTCCGTACGGACCCAGACGCCGATGTTCGCGTCGCCGCCCTTGTCACCGCTGCGGGCTCCGGCGACGCGCCCGAGCGGGACCCTGCGCACCGGGCCGGCGGGCGGCGCCTCGGGCAGCGACGGCTCGTCGACCGGTTCGAGTTCCCGCGTGCGCACGGGTACGGGGAGGGTGACGCGGCTTCCGTCGGGCAGGACGGCGGTGTGCGGGACGTCGGCGGCCGGGACGTGCCGGGCCTCGAAGACACCGTAGGGCGCGCCCTTCCCGGGCGGGGCGGTGACGTGGAAGCCTGGGTAGCTTCCGAGGGCCAGCTCGATCGCGGCGCCGCTGAGGGCGCGGCCGACGGGCTCGGGGGCGGGGTCGCGGACGACGAGACGGAGCAGCGCGCTCGCGGTCTCCTCCGTCGCGGCGTCCGCCCGATCGGTGCGGACCAGCTCCCAACGGACCTCTGTGGGCCGGGACTTGGAGCGCTCGAAGGCGTCCTCGATCTGCTCCCTGACGAGCTGAGCCTTGGCCTCGATGTCGAGGCCGGTGAGGACGAGGACGACCTCGTTGCGGTGGCCGCCGATCCTGGTGAACCCGGCCTTGAGGGTGGGCGGCGGCGCCTCGCCCCGTACGCCGTCGATCCGCACCCGGTCCGGCCCGTCCTGGGTGAGCCGTACGGTGTCGAGCCGGGCGGTCACGTCGGGGCCCGCGTAGCGCGCGCCCGACGTCTCGTACAGCAGCTGTGCGGTGACCGTTCCGAGGTCGACGACGCCGCCGGTGCCGGGGTGCTTGGTGATGACGGACGTACCGTCGGGGTGGATCTCGGCGAGCGGGAATCCGGGGCGGCGCAGCGCGCGCGGGTCGTGGTCGGTGAAGAAGGCGTAGTTGCCTCCGGTGGCCTGGGTGCCGCACTCCAGGACGTGCCCGGCGACGACCGCGCCCGCCAGCTTGTCGTACTCCTCCGGGCCCCAGCCGAAGCGCCACTGCGCGGGGCCGGTGACGAGGGCGGCGTCGGTGACGCGGCCGGTGACGACGACGTCGGCGCCGTCGGCGAGGCAGGCGGCGATGCCGGCGCCGCCGAGGTAGGCGTTGGCGGTGAGGAATCCTCCCTCGGCGGGGAGCCGGTCGCCCTCGACGTACGCGATGCGGGTGGGGACGCCGAGCCTCCGGCTCAGCTGCCCGAGCGCCTCGGCGAGGCCGGCGGGATTGAGGCCGCCGGCGTTGGTGACGATGCGGACGCCGCGCTCGTGGGCGAGGCCGAGGCCCTCCTCCATCTGGCGCAGGAAGGTCTTGGCGTAGCCGGCGCCCGGGTCCTTCAGGAGGTCCCGGCCGAGGATGAGCATGGTCAGTTCGGCGAGGTAGTCGCCGGTGAGGACGTCGAGTTCGCCGCCGGTGAGCATCTCGCGCACGGCGTCGAAGCGGTCGCCGTAGAAGCCGGAGGCGTTGCCGATACGGAGGAGGTCCACTAGGCCCCCTGCGGCGCACGGCCGGTGCCGGCCGGGCCCGCGAAGGCCTGGGCGATGGTGAGCCAGTGCGCGGCGTCGGGCCCCTCCGCCGCGAGGGCGGTGTCGTCGGGGTGGACGCGCTGGGTGACGAGGAGACAGAAGTCGAGCGCGGGCCCGGTGATCCTCTGGGCGGCGTCCTGGGGCCCGTACACCCACTGCTCGCCGTCGGGGGCGGTCAGTTCGACGCGGAAGGGCTCCGGCGGCGGGGTGATTCCCCGTACGAGATAGGCGTAGTCGCGGGCGCGGATGCCGATCCAGGCGACGTGGCGCAGTCGGGCGGTCGGCTCGCGTACGACGCCGAGGGCGTCGGCGATGTCCTGGCCGTGCGCCCAGGTCTCCATGAGCCGGGCGGTCCCCATGGAGATGGCGCTCATGGGCGGCCCGTACCAAGGGAAACGGGCGCCGGGCGGGGCCGCGCGCAGGGCGCTCTGCAGCCGCTCGCGACCGACGCGCCACCGTCCGAGCAGCTCGGCGGGCGGGAGCGCGGCGCCCTCGTCGGCGCCGGCGTCGACGAACGTGTCGGGCGCGGCGAGCGCCTTCTCGGCCTCGGCGGCGAAGGCCTCGGGGTCGGTGGCGGCGAGCAGGGCCGCCCGGTCGGTCCAGGCGAGATGGGCGATCTGGTGGGCGATCGTCCAGCCGGCGGCGGGGGTGGGCACGGCCCATCCGTCGTCGCTCAACCCCCTTACGAGAAGGTCGACTTCCTCGCTCTCGCTGCGCAGATCGTCGAGGACGACGGCAGGGTCGGACACGGTGCGCTCCCCTCGGGACACGGGCGTGTGCCGAGGAGCATGGCAGCGGACGGAGAAACAATCAAGCGTGCTTGCTTTAGATTCTCGACCGCCCGCATGGACGGGCCCCCTCCCCCGCGTGGGGAAGGGGGCCGTGGAGGGTCCGCGTCCGGAAGGCGCTCAGGCCTGCGGCGGCAGCGTGGACACCCGCTTCATCTGGGTGCGGACCGCACCCATGCTCGCCGCGATGACCAGGGCGATCGCCAGCGCGTCCGTCAGGGACAGCGCCTGGCTCAGGACGAGGAAGCCGGCGGTCGCGGCGATGGCCGGCTCCAGGCTCATCAGGATCGCGAAGGTGGGGGCGGGCAGACGGCGCAGGGCGAGGAGTTCGAGGGTGTACGGCAGGACCGAGGACATCAGCGCCACGCAGAGGCCGAGCCCGATCGTGGAGGGGACGAGCAGCTTGTCGCCCGCCTCGACGATGCCGAACGGCAGGCTGAGCACCGCGCCGAACGCCATCGCGAGCGCCAGCCCGTCCGCCTGCGGGAAGCGCCGGCCGGTACGGGCGCTGAAGACGATGTACGTCGCCCACATCGCGCCCGCGCCGAGCGCGAACGCGGCACCCACCGGGTCGAGCCGGTCGAAGCCGCCGCCGCTGAGCAGGAGGACGCCGCCGAGGGCGAGCCCCGCCCACAGCAGGTTCATCAGCCGGCGCGAGGCGATCACCGAGAGGACCAGCGGGCCGAGGACCTCCAGGGTCACGGCGGCGCCGAGCGGGATCCGGTCCGCGGCTTGGTAGAAGAGGATGTTCATGCCCGCCATGGCGGTGCCGAAGGCGACGACGGTGCCCCAGTCGGCGCGACCGTAGCCGCGCACCTTGGGGCGGCAGACGATCAGCAGGACCGCGGCGGCGAGGACCAGGCGCAGGGTGACGACGCCGAGGGCGCCTGCACGGGGCATGAGCAGGACGGCGACGGCCGACCCGAACTGCACGGACAGACCGCCGGCGACGACGAGCGCGACCGGGCCGAGGCGGGCGGCACGAGCCGAGGCGACCGGCGGGGCGGTCGACGCCCCCGAGCCCGTCGACGCCCCCGCCGCCGTCGCTCCGGCGGCGATGTCCTTGACCGGGCTGTCCACCGGCTCACTCCTTTGCGCAGTTCATCAGACTGGACCCTCAGTCCAGAATACTGCACTCGTCAATCAGCTTCCGCCTCTCACGCTACGAGTCGCCGCGCGGCGCGTGAAATGCCGATTGGGCTGCGGTTATGCTCCGGACGCATGAGCCGTACGAGCATCGAGCTGCGCCATCTCCGCTGCTTCCTCGCCATCGCCGAGGAGGGCAATGTGACGCGGGCAGCGGCCCGGCTCCACCTCACACAGCCCGCCGTCTCCCGCACGCTCGCCGCCCTGGAGAAACACCTCGGCACCCGGCTCGTCGACCGCTCCACCCACCATCTGGCGCTGACCGCCGAGGGCCGCGCCTTCCACGACCGGGCCGCAGCGGCCGTCGCCGCCTTCGACGCGGCCCTCGACCCGGAGCGACTGCGCCGGCGCCCCCTGCGGCTCGGGCACGCGTGGTCGGCCTTCGGCCCGTACACCACTCCCCTGCTCCGGCGCTGGCAGCAGGAGCACCCCGAGACCCCCCTGGAGCTCCTGCGCATCGACGACCGCACCGCCGGTCTCGTACGGGGCGAGGTGGACGCGGCGCTGCTGCGGGGGCCGGTGGAGGCGCCGGGCCTGGCGACGGAGGAACTGGCGACGGAGGGCCGGGTCGCCGCGGTCCCGACGGACAGCGAACTGGCGTCCCGTACGTCGCTCGCACTGGCGGACCTCGCGGACGGAACGGTCGTCCTCAACACCGTCTCCGGCACGACGACCCTCGAACTCTGGCCCCCGTCGCGCCGCCCGGCGACCACGCTCACGGTCGCCAACACCGACGACTGGCTGACGGCGATCGCGGCGGGACGGGGCGTCGGCGTCTCCTCGGCCTCGACGGCCGCCATGCACCCGCACCTCGGAGTGGCCTACCGCCCGCTCCCGGACGCCCCACCGGTCCATGTCCTGCTGGCCTGGCGCGACGCGTCCCCCCACCCGGCGACGGAGCTGCTGGTGGCACTGGCCCGGGAGATCGCCCGGGAGTCGTGAGGCCGCCGCATCACACCGACGCGTGGTCGTACGCGGCCGGCTCACGCGAGGCGGCGGCGCGTCGGGCCGTGACGACGATGCGAACGGTCACCACCGCGGTGAGCACAAGGACCGCGGCGCAGGCCACGAGGGTCGCGGCGTCCGGGTGGTGTGGTGAGAGCGTGCGGGCTGTCCTAGAGCACGGCCTCGTCGCCCGCCGGGAACGGCGCGCCGTGGCCCGGGACGATCACGTCGGACGCCTTCAGGACCCGGAGGCGGTTGTCGCGGAGCAGGTCGCGGTCGGGGGCGACCGGGTCCTCGGCCGGGCCGTCCGGGCGCCACCAGAGGTCACCGACGAAGGCGACGACGCCCTCGGCCGTACCGGCGAGGAGCGTGATGTCCTCGGGGCTGTGCCCCGGGGTGCGGATCAGGCGCAGGGACGGGGTCAGTTCATGGCCCTCGGCGTCCCGGTCGATCCACTGGTCGTTCAGGTACTCGGCCTTGTGGTCGTGGACGCGCGCCGAGCCGAACAGCCCCACGTTCATGGTGTTGTCGGGGTGGTGGTGGCTGAGCACGACGTCGGTGATGTCCTCCGGGCCGAGGCCCAGTTCGGCGAGCGGGCCGAGGATGCGGTCGCGGCTCGCCACCATGCCGGGGTCGACGATCACATGGCGGTCGCCGTCGGAGACATACGAGACGGTGGCGGCGACACCCGGGCCCGTGGAGGTGGTGTAGCCGGTGGTCAGGACGGTGTAGGTGGCGGTGTTGCCGCGCGGCTGGTCTGTCATGTCCCCAAGCTTCGCCGGGCGCGAGGCCGTCGACGAGTGGCCGTACTGCCACCCATCGCGGGTTTTGTGCCAACTCCCCGCGCGCTCCGCTCCCGGCGTGCCACACTCCGGCCCATGCCGCCGTTCCTGAACGTCGCCGCCTACGCCCCGCCCCGCGTCGGGATGCTCGCCGTCGGCCTCGTCTCCGAAGTCTTCGGCGCTCCCCCCGCGGGTCTCCCGCGCTTCGACTTCGCGCTCTGCACCGACCGGCCCGGACGGGTCCCGACCGACCTCGGCGTCCCCCTCACCGTCGAGCACGGTCTCGACCGGCTCGCCGCCGCCGATCTCGTACTCGCCCTGCCCTGGGCCGACTTCCGCACCCCGCCGCCGAGCCCCGTGCTCGACGCGCTCCGCACCGCCCACGCGCGCGGCGCGCTGGTCGGCTCGCACTGCGTCGGCGCGTTCGCGCTCGCCGCGGCCGGGCTCCTCGACGGGCTGCGGGCCACCACGCACTGGCGGTTCGCCGAGCTGCTCGCGAGCCGCCACCCGTCCGTGACCGTCGAGCGGGACGCACTCTACGTCGACGAGGGCCGGATCATCACGGGCGCGGGCGCGGCGGCCGGTTTCGACCTCTGTCTGCATCTGCTGCGCCGGGAGTACGGAGCGGCCGCCGCGAACGCGGTCGCCCGTGACCTCGTCCTGCCGCCGCACCGAGACGGCGGACAGGCGCAGTACGTCACGGCCCCCGTCCCCGAGGACTGCGAGGACGAGCGGCTCTCCGGAGTCCTCGCCTGGGCCCGCGCCCACCTCCACGAGCCGCTGCCGGTGGCCGAACTCGCCCGCCGCGCCCTGATGAGCCGCCGCTCCTTCGCCCGCCGCTTCGCCGCCGCGACGGGAACGACGCCCCATGCGTGGGTCCTCGGCCTGCGGCTCGGCCGGGCCGAGGAGCTCCTGGAGACGACCGACCTCCCGGTGGAGGAGATCGCCCGTCTGGTCGGCTACGGCAGCGCGGCGGTCCTGCGCGAACAGTTCGTCCGCCGACGCGGCGTTCCGCCCCGCACCTACCGCCGTACGTTCGCGAGGACGGAGGCGGCGGGCGCGGAGGCCCGGCGGGTCTCCCCGGAGCAGGCCCTGGACGCCCCCTAGGACATCCAGCCGGTCAGGCCGCCTCGCGACCGGCCGAGGGCCGGGTCGCCCACGACCCGTATCGCTCAGGCCCGGTCCGTCAGCTCCTCCGCGAACACCTGCGACAACGGCTGCGGCCCCACGTACTGCTGGCAGTTGCACTGGCCGGCCTCGTAACGGACCGGCTTCTTGTTCTCGTCCCAGGCCGTCGGCACCTCGACACGTTCATGGCACCGGCCCTGCTTGTCGTGGATCGCCAGGTGGTGCGTGCACCCGCACACCGGCTCCGGCGTCTTGTGCACGGCCTCGAGGGCCAGACGTTCCTGCTTCCCCGCCTCCAGCAGCTCCATCTTGCGCTCATGCCGATGGCGCAGCGCGGTCCGGGCGTTGTCGACCGCCCACGCGAAGCCGCCCGTCCAGAACAGGATGAGGACCAACCAGAACCAGTTCACTATTCCCCCTGTTTCCCCACGACTTGAGAATCAGCATAGGGCTGGACCCGGCTGTGCAGGCCGACGGAGACAGCCCCTTGCGGGGCCGGCGGGGCAGTCGCCCTCGCTTCACTCCCCTAGGACGCGCGGCCCGTGGTGGAGGCGAAGCCCAGCCAGGTGTGGCGGTTGCCCCACCAGCACCATCCGACCTTCGGGGCGTCGCGCCGCTCGCGGCCGTCCCGGCCGGTGCCGTTGCTGATCCAGATCGCGGGGGTACGGGCGTCCAGGGTGCCGTTCGCCTTCCGCAGCCGGGAGCCGATGGTCATGAAGCAGCTGTTGCGCTCCAGGACCTCCGGCTGCTGGAGCACCCAGTGGATGCCCTCGGTGAGCAGCAGCGGGGTGCGGTCCTGCTCGGTGAGGGCGGGCAGGGCCTCCTCCGGGCTCCAGTTGGCCATGTGGTCGCCGCGGTCGAGGCCGGTGACGAGGTAGAGCGGGGTGTCGGGCAGCTCGACGGCGCCGGACGGGGCGAAGTCGTCGACGTCGGGCATGTCGACGACGACGAACCCGGGCTTGCCCTCGCGCCGGAGCAGCGGTGCGAGGGCGGAGGCGGGGGCCCGGCCCGGGTGGACGGCGAGCAGGGCGTCGCCGTCCACGGCGCCGGCACCCTCGGCGAAGGCGCGCAGCTCGTCGGCGGGGATCCCCGCGAGCTCGTGCACCCCGAGCTCGATCAGGCGCTCGGCTTGGGCGTCGAGCGGCGGGAGCGGGGTCACGGTGGGGGGCGACGCGGGTGTGGGCACGGGACTCCTCGGTCGGTCGGTGTCAGCCCGAGGAGAACGAGGCGGTCCGGCGGAACGTTCCCGTCACGCCCCGGTCGCGGAGGCGCGCCACTCGCGCCCGATGTCGCGCATCAGCGGCGGGTAGACGATGAGGTGCCGGAAGGGGGAGATCGCGGCCATGTAGGCCTTGCCAAGAAGGCCGTTGGGCTTCACGAGGACGGCCATCTGACCCCGGTAGCCGCCCGCACCGTCGGGGACCCAGCTCAGGTGCATCACTCCGTGCATGGTCCGGTTGGCCATCTCGGCCGCCCACTCGTCGTCCCTCAGATAGACGGATGTGAAGGGCAGCAGGTCGAACTCGGGTCCGGCCGGGCCGTCGCGGAGGTCCTGCGGCAGCCGGTCGCGCAGGGTCGGCACGCGGGAGCCGATGCCCTTCTCCTTGTCGTCCCAGCCGAGCAGCGCGCCGAGCTTCCAGCGGATCGCGAAGAGCAGCCGGGCGATCCGGGAGGAGTTGTCGTCCGTGTCGCCACCGGCGATGTTCCTCACCAGGCGCGGGAATTCGTCGGGTCCGCCGGGTGTGGGCAGTGCCCAGACGTCGTAGAGGCGGAAGTCAGGCGCTATCTCGTGGATCCGCCAGGGGCGGGACGTGTGCGCGGACTCGGGAAGTTCCATGTTGTGCCTCCTGCGGTTCGTTCCGTACAGAGGAGTGCGTCGTGCGGGGGTCGAGACCGAGGGCGCCCGCGACCGCGGCGACCGCGAGTGACGCGTCGTCGGGCACGCGGCCGGCGAGGGCGATCGAGGTGCCTTCGAGCGCGCCGACGTAGGCGAGCGCGACATCCGCGGCGGGCGGCCCGTCGGGGATCGTCCCCGCCGCGCGCCCGGCCTCGATGTACGCGGTGCAGAGGTCGAGGAGTTGGCGGTAGCCCGTCTCCACCTGGTGTCCGATCGGATGGTCCTGTCCGGAGAACTCCAGGCGCAGCGCGACGGCCACGCGGGCGATGTCGCGCCGGCAGAAGACGGTGTGCGCACGGGCGAGCGTGAGCAGCGCGGCGAGCGGATCCGACTCCCGCTCGACGTGCCGCCCCACTTCCTGGTCCCAGACCTGGAAGATCCACTCGGACACGGCGAGGGCCAGGTCCTGCTTGTCCTTGAACTGGTGGTACAGCGCGCCGCGTGTGTACCCGGCGTCCCTGGCCACCTGCTCCAGCACGAGGTTGCTGTACCCGTGCCGGGACAACCCCCGAGCGGCCGACTCCAAAAGCGCACCACGCGTCCGCTCCCGCCGCTCGGCCTGGGTCGAACGCCGGGGCTTCGGGGAGCCGGCCTGCTCACGTACATTCATGCATGTATGTTACTGCTCCCGCAGCGCCTCCGCCAGGACTTCCGCGATATGGCGGGCCCGGCGGCCCGCCAGATCGTCGAGCTGGGTGCGGCAGGAGAAGCCGTCGGCCAGGAGGACCGCGTTCTCGGCCGCCGCCCGGACCGCCGGGAGGAGCTGGTCCTCGGCACAGGCCACCGAGACCTCGTAGTGGCCCGGTTCGAAGCCGAAGTTGCCCGCCAGGCCGCAGCAGCCGCCGCTCAACTCGCCCACCAGACCCATCCGTTCACGCAGGCGGCGGTCCGCGCCGTCGCCCAGGACCGCATGCTGGTGGCAGTGGGTCTGGCCGGCCACCGGGTGGTCGAGGCGCGGTGGCTCCCACTCGGGCGCGAACTCCTCCAGGGCCTCCGCGAAGGTCCGTACCGACGAGGCCAGCGTCCGGGCGCGCGGGTCGTCCGGGAGGAGTTCCGGCAGGTCGGTCCGCAGGGTCGCCGCGCAGGAGGGTTCGAGGACGACCACGGGATGGCCGAGCTTGGGCTCCATCACGTCGAGGGTCCTGCGCATCGCCTTCCGCGCGCGGTCCAGCTGCCCCGTCGACACATACGTCAGCCCGCAGCAGACCCGCCCCGGCGGCAGCCCCACCCCCAGCCCGGCCGCGTGCAGCACCCGTACCGCCGAGCGGCCCACCTCGGGCGCCAGGTGGTTGGTGAACGTGTCCGGCCACACCAGCACGTCCACGGCCTCCTCCAGCCGCGCCCCGAACCAGGACACGAACGTCAGCGCCGCCACCCTCGGCAGCTTCCGCTCCGGAGTGACGCCCGCGAACCGGGAGGGGAACATCCGCGCGACGTTCAGCGCCGGGCCGAAGAGCCGCAGCCACTCCGGCAGCCTGCCCATCGTCAGATGCGAGCGCGGCCGCCGCCGGTCCGCGTAGTGCCGGTCGAGGAACTCCGCCTTGTACGCGGCCATGTCCACGCCCACCGGGCAGTCGCTCCGGCACCCCTTGCACGACAGGCACAGATCGAGGGCCTCCTTGACCTCCTCCGAGCGCCAGCCGTCCGTGATCACCTCGCCGAGCGCCATCTCGTGCAGCAGCCGCGCCCTGCCCCGCGTCGAATGCCGCTCCTCCCCCGTCGCACGGTACGAAGGACACATCACCCCCGGCCCCGAGGTGGGCCCCTCCACCCGGCACTTGGCCACCCCCACACAGCGCGCCACGTCCCGGGCCACCAGCGGCAGCCCCTGGAAACGCAGGTTCGCGTCCAGCGGTGCCGGCCGGACCAGCATCCCCGGGTTCAGGCCGCCGTCCGGGTCCCACACGTCCTTGACCTCGCCGAACAGCGACACCAGCTCGGAGCCGTACATCTTCGGCAGCAGTTCCGCCCGCGCCTGCCCGTCCCCGTGCTCGCCCGACAGCGAGCCCCCGTGCGCGACCACCAGCTCCGCCACCGCCTCCGAGAACTCACGGAAGCGGCCCACCCCCGCCCCGGTGTAGAGGTCGAAGTCGATACGGACGTGGATGCAGCCGTCCCCGAAGTGACCGTACGGAGTCCCCCGCAGCCCGTACTCCGTCAACAGGGCGCGGAACTCGCGCAGGTACGCGCCCAGCCTCGCCGGCGGCACCGCGCAGTCCTCCCATCCCGGCCACGCCTCCCCGCCTCCCCCGGACTCCGTCCCCGCGGCACCACCGGGCATCCGCGTCGCCGTGCCCGCCGCGTCCTCCCGGATCCGCCACAGCGCCCGCTGCCCCGCCGGGTCCGTCACCACCGACGAGTCCAGCGCGTCCGCCGCCGCGACCAGCTCCCGCGCCGCCGCCTCCCCGTCCATCTCCACGAACAGCCAGGCCCCACCGCGCGGCAGCCCGGAGGCGCCCCGCACCAGATCGGCCGCCATCCCCTCCACCGTCAACGGCTCGTACCGGAGCAGCCCCGCCGCCGCGTCGGCCGCCGCGCTCTCGTCCGCGTACCCGAGGACGACCAGGACCGGCGAGGCGGGCAAGGGCACCAGCCGTACCGTCGCCTCGGTCAGCACGCCCAGCGTGCCCTCGCTCCCGCAGTACGAGCGGGCCACGTCCGCGCCCCGCTCCGGCAGCAGCGCGTCGAGCGCGTAGCCGGAGATCCGGCGCGGCAGCCCGGCCGGGTAGCCCGTCCGCAAGAGGGCGAGCCGCGCGTCCACCAGCTCCCGCAGCCCCGCCGGCGCGCCCTGCCACTCCCGGCCGAGGCGCAGTCGCTCGCCCCCGTAGGTCAGGACGTCGAGCCCCAGTACGTTGTCGGCGGTCGTCCCCCACGCCACCGAGTGCGCCCCGCATGCGTTGTTCCCGATCATGCCGCCGAGGGTGCAGCGGCTGTGCGTCGACGGATCGGGGCCGAAGGTCAGCCCGTACGGGCGAACCGCGTCCCGCAGCCGGTCCAGGACCACCCCCGGCTGGACGACGGCCGTCCGCGCCGCGTGGTCGACGGAGACGACCGCCCGCATATGACGTGTGAAGTCGAGCACGACGCCCGTACCGGTCGCCTGGCCCGCGATCGACGTGCCGCCGCCCCGTGCGACGACCGGCACCCCGCGTTCGCGGCAGACGGAGAGTGCCGCCGCCACGTCCCCGGCGTCCCGGGGGGCGACCACTCCCACAGGCACCCGGCGGTAGTTGGAGGCGTCCATCGTCATCAGGGCCCTGGCCGTGGCGCCGAAATCGACGTCTCCGGCCACGGCCGAGCGGAGGGCGGCCTCCAGCTCGGACAGCTCGTGGTGTTTTCGCACGAGGTCAGGATGTCTCACCTGTCGTCTCATCCGGCGGACATCGTTCCGCCGTGGCCCTTCCGACCGGATACGCTCCGCCTCGTGGCTGAGATCCAGATTCCCGCTGACATCAAGCCCGCCGACGGCCGTTTCGGCGCGGGCCCCTCCAAGGTGCGTACGGAGGCGCTGGACGCCCTGGCCGCCACCGGCACCTCCCTCCTCGGCACGTCCCACCGCCAGGCCCCGGTCAAGAACCTGGTCGGCGAGGTACGTGCCGGAGTGCGTGACCTCTTCTCGCTGCCCGAGGGTTACGAGGTGATCCTGGGCAACGGCGGCTCCACCGCCTTCTGGGACATCGCGACCCACGGGCTCATCGAGTCGAAGTCGCAGCACCTGAACTTCGGCGAGTTCTCCTCCAAGTTCGCGAAGGCCGCGAAGCTGGCCCCCTGGCTGGCCGAGCCGACCGTGATCTCCTCCGACCCGGGCACCCACCCGGAGCCGCAGGCCGAGGCGGGCGTCGACGTCTACGCGTTCACGCACAACGAGACCTCCACCGGTGTCGCGGCGCCGGTCAAGCGCGTCGAGGGCGCCGACGAGGGCGCGCTCGTCCTGGTCGACGCGACCTCCGGCGCGGGCGGCCTGCCGGTCGACATCACCGAGTCGGACGTCTACTACTTCGCCCCGCAGAAGTCCTTCGCCGCCGACGGCGGCCTGTGGCTGGCGGCCTTCTCGCCGGCCGCCCTGGAGCGCGCGGCCCGCATCCACGCGTCCGAGCGCCACATCCCGGAGTTCTTCTCCCTCCCGACGGCGATCGACAACTCGCTGAAGAACCAGACGTACAACACCCCGGCGCTCTCGACCCTCTTCCTGCTCAACGAGCAGCTGAAGTGGATCAACGGCCAGGGCGGTCTGGACTGGGCCGTGGCCCGGACGAAGGAGTCCTCCCAGGCGCTGTACGGCTGGGCCGAGGAGTCCAAGTACGCGACGCCGTTCGTCACCGACCCGGCGAAGCGTTCGCAGGTCATCGGCACGATCGACTTCTCCGAGGACGTCGACGCGGCGGCGGTCGCCAAGGCGCTGCGCGCCAACGGCATCGTGGACACCGAGCCGTACCGCAAGCTGGGCCGCAACCAGCTGCGGATCGCGATGTTCCCGGCGATCGACCCGGCGGACGTGCGGGCCCTGACGGCCTGCATCGACTACGTGATCGAGAAGCTCTGACACCTGCGTGTACGAAGGGCCCGGCATCGAACATGGTCGATGCCGGGCCCTCGTGCGTTCACCGCAGGACGTTCACCGGGCGCTCACCGGCTGAGCCGCTGGAAGCGGCGTACCGCCAGGGGGAGGAAGACCGCCGTCAGGAGCAGCGGCCAGAGGACGGCCATCAGGAGCGCGTGCTGCTCCACCCAGCTCCCGCCGCCCGCGCCCGGGTTGCCGAAGAGCTCGCGGGTGGCCGCGACCGTCGAGGAGATGGGGTTCCAGGCCGCGACGGGGGCCAGCCAGCCCGGCATCAGGGACGGGGCCACGTACACGCTGGAGATCATCGTGATCGGGAAGATCACCGCGTAGAGCGCGCCGGCGGTCTCCGTGTTCGGGACGATCAGCCCGCACCAGACGCCCACCCAGATCAGGCTGAACCGCAGAAGGAGCAGCAGGGCGAAGGCGAGCAGCGTGCCGCCGACGCCGCCGTGCGAGGTCCAGCCGATGGCGAGAGCGGTGGCGGCGAGGATGGCGAGTTCGGCGGAGGCGACCAGCAGGTCGGACAGGCCGCGGCCGGTGGTGACGGCGGAGGGCGCCATCGGCATGGACCGGAACCGGTCCATGACCCCCTTGCCGGAGTCGGAGACGACGGCGGTGGCGGTGTTCATCAGACCGAAGGTCATCGTCATGGTGAACATCCCCGGCATGAGGAAGTCCTTGTAGTCGCCGCCTCCGGGCACCCGCATCGCGCTGCCGAAGACGAAGCCGTAGAGGAGGACGGAGACGATCGGGAAGCCGAGCTGCCAGAGGATGGCGACGGGCTGACGGCGGTAGTTGAGCAGGGTGCGGAGGACGAGGGTGGCGCAGTCGGCCAGCGCCCAGTAGGCGCGGCCGCGGGTGGCGGCCGGGGTCCTGGCCCGGTCCGCCGTGGCGGCGGTCGTCATGCGGCTGCTGCTCCTCGGGTGTCGGGGCGAGGGGCGCCCGTTTCGTCGGTGGTGGCGTCCGTGCTCGGGCGGCCCGTCAGGGCCAGGAAGACGTCGTCCAGGCTGGGGCGGCGCAGGCCGAGGTCCTCGACGGCGATCCGCTCGTCGCGCAGGGTGCGCGCGACCTCGGTGAGGGCGGCGACCCGGTCGGTGACGGGGGCGTAGAGGCGCCGGTCGGCCTCGTCCACGGCGGGCTCGGCGGCGGCGACCCGGGCGAGGACCTTCCGTACGGCCGGCAGGTCGGCCGCCTCCGCGGCGACGACCTCGATCCGGTCGCCGCCGACCCGGTCCTTCAGCCCGTCGGGGGTGTCGTCGGCGATGGCCCGGCCGTGATCCATGACCGTGATCCGGGAGGCGAGCCGGTCGGCCTCGTCGAGGTACTGGGTGGTGAGCAGCACCGTCGTACCGCCCGCCACCAGAGCGCGGACGGCGTCCCAGACCTCGCCCCGGCCGCGCGGGTCGAGGCCGGTGGTCGGCTCGTCGAGGAAGAGGACGTCGGGCGCGAGGATCATCGAGGCGGCCAGGTCGAGGCGGCGGCGCATCCCGCCGCTGTAGGTGCCCGCGTTCCGGTCGGCGGCCTCGGTGAGCTGGAAGCGCTCGAGCAGCTCGCCGGCGCGGGCACGGGCCCGGCGCGCGCCCAGATGGAAGAGACGGCCGAAGATCTCCAGGTTCTGTCGGCCGCTGATGCCCTCGTCCACGGCGGCGTACTGGCCGGCCAGGCCGATGCGGGCGCGGACGGCGCGCGGATCGCGGACCACATCGATCCCGGCGACCTCGGCGCGGCCGCCGTCGCACCTCAGGAGCGTGGCGAGGACGCGTACGGCCGTGGTTTTGCCCGCGCCGTTGGGGCCGAGGAGGCCGTGGACCGTGCCGGGGCGGACGGCGAGGTCGAAGCCGTCGAGAGCGAGGGTGCTCGCGCGCCCCCGACTGCCGCTCCTGCCGCCGTACCGCTTGCGCAGGCCCTCGGCGAGGACCGCGTGTTCGTACATGGGAATCCTCCGCTCAGCGAAACTGAGTACACCGTACCCGAATCAGAGTACGCCGTACTCAGTTTTAAGGTGAGGCCATGAAGGACGCGACGACGAGCAGCCTGGAACTCCTGTGGGGCACGGGCGAACGCCCCAGCCGAGGCCCCAAGCCGGGCCTCACCCTCGACCGGATCGTCACGGCCGCCGTCGGCGTCGCCGACGCCGAGGGGCTCGACGCCGTCTCGATGCGGCGCGTGGCGACGGAGCTCGGCGTCGGGACGATGTCGCTCTACCGGTACGTCCCCGGCAAGACCGAGCTGCTCGACCTGATGCTCGACCGCGTCCAGGGCGAGTCCTTCGAGGGCGAACCGCGGATCCCCACCCACTGGCGCGACACCGTCGAGCAGCTCGCGCGCTCCTACCGCGAGCTGTACCAGGCCCATCCCTGGCTGCTCAGGGTCAACCAGGCCCGCTCGGTCCTCGGCCCGAGCGCGCTGCGCGGGCTCGAACTCTGCCTCTCCGGCCTGAAGGGGCCGCACGGGATGGGTCTGAGCGACCCCGAGACGATCGGCGTGATCGTCTCCGTGCAGAGCTATGTCGCCGGCGTCGCCCGCATGGAGATCCAGGCCGCCGAGGCCGCGAAGGAGACGGGCGTCGGCGACGAGGAGTTCTGGGCGGGCCAACAGCCCTTCCTGGAGCGGGCGATGGCCTCGGGCGACTACCCGCACATGGCGGCCCTCGCCGAGGACACCTTCTCCCGCGACTTCGACCACTTCGCCTTCGGGCTCGAACGCCTCCTCGACGGCTTCGAGGCGCTCGTCAGCGGCGGCGCAGGAGGCGCTTCCCGCCGATGACCAGGGCGGTCGCGGCACCGAGGACGATCACGCCCACGGTGAAGTTCCCGCGGTCCTCGGCGGTGGCCGACGCGTCCGCGCCCGGGGCCTTCGACGGTGCGCCGGGGGCCGGAGTCGAGGGACGCGAGGCCGGGAGCCGGTCCACCCGGACGACCTTGCTGTTCGCACCCTCCGAGCCGAACATCAGCGCCTTGCCGTCCCCGGTGTACGTCACCGACTCCGCCTGCCCCTGGAAGGGCGCCCCCACGCTCGTGCCCTCGTCACCGAGCCGGCCGTCCTTCCACACGTACTCCTTCGCCGTGAAGTAGCCGCGCAGCGTGAGCCGTTCGCCGTCGGGCGAGAAGGCCCCGTCGGTCACCCACGGCACGTCGTCGACGCGCCGGAAGACGTTCGTCCCCCCGGTGGAGAGCCGCTCGGGGCCCGCGTAGAGCCCGCCGCCGTCCTGGTTCTTGCTGGCGATGTAGACCCGGCCGGTCTTCGGATGGACCATCATGGCCTCGGCGTTGCGGGGGCCGTCCGCGTACTTCACGTCGTACTGCTTCGCCGTGACCGTCTGATCCTTCAGCCGCTTCGGCTCGGGGAAGCGGTAGATCCAGACGTGGTCCCAGCTGCCGTCCTTGTTGTCGCCGATGTCGCCGACGTAGATGTCGCCGTCCGGACCGACGGCGATCGCCTCCATGTCGCGGGGCGTGCCGACGCCCTTCATGGTGAGCGTCGCCACCGTCTCGCCGGTACGGGAGTCGATGCCGTAGACCAGGGGTGAGTCCTGGTCGTTGTGCGTCCAGTAGACGCCCGGGTGGGCGTGACTGGCCGCGAGACCGCTGGACTCGGTGATCCGGGAGTCCTTGATCGTGAAGTCCTGATCGGCCTCGGCGGCCACGGCGGGGCCGGCCGCCGAGAGCAGGACCAGGGCGGCGGCACCGGAGACGCGCAGAAGCGATCGCATGGACCAAGCCTGCCACGGTGCCGAGGGGTGGCCGGGATCACGTCGCAGGCGCCTCTCGGCCTCCGCGATGATGTGACCATGCGTTTTATGTTCGTCGGCGACAGCATGACCATCGGACGCGCCGGCGACTACACGTGGCGCTATCGGATGTGGCAGCACCTGGAGACCGTGCTGCCCGGGCGGTACGAGATCGTCGGGCCGCGCACCGAGCTGTACGACACCGGCGCCGACGCGCCCCTCTCGCACGACTACGCCGACCGGGACTTCCCCGCGCCCGCCCGGCGCCATCTGGCCGGCTGGGGCGAGGGCTGGCTGCACATGGCGCCGCTGATCGGCGAGGCGGTCGAGGCGACCGGGGCGGACGTCCTGCTGGTCTCCCTCGGCCTGATCGACCTCGGCTTCTACACCAACAGCGACCAGACGGCGGAGAACACCCGCGCGTTCGTCGCCGCCGCGCGCGCGGCGAACCCGCACGTCAGGACCGTGGTCATGCCCGTCATCCCGAACGTGCGGGCCGAGTACGACGCGCCGTTCGCCGCCGAGTGCGAGCGCTTCAACGAGCTGCTCGCGAAGGCCGTCGCCGATCTGGACACCGCCGCGTCGCCGCTGCTGCTGGCGACGACCCCGGAGTCGTACGACATCCACGCGGACACCTACGACGGCACGCACCCGGGCCCGTCCGGCGAGCACAAACTGGCCGACTCCTTCGCGGCCGCCATGCATCAGGCGTGGGGGCTGGGGTCCCGCTACCAGGCGCGCTGACAGCCTCCCGCGAGCGCTGACAGGCCCTCACGAACCCTGTCAGCGCACGGTCCGCGGGGTGTCAGCGCGGGTCGGCATCGTCTTCCTCGTCAGGAACGACGACACGCCGACAAGGAAGCAGGACCCACCGTGAACGCCGACCTCGCCGCACTCATGCAGCTGCTCATCGCCCTCGCCTTCGTCAGCATCCCGGTCGTCCGTCACCGCTTCGGCCCACTGGCCACGACCGCCGCGAAGGGCGAGCTCACCCGCCAGGGAATCCGGCCCGAGGTCCTGGAGGAGAACAACCTCAAGTTCGACGCCAGCGGCCACGAGACGTGGGCCCCGGTCTCGGTCGGCGCCATCATGGTCGCCCTGGCCGTGCTCAACGTCGCCGGGAGCGACTGGGCCCGGATGCTGACCTGGATCTTCCAGGTGCTGGTCATCGCCGGCAACGCTCTGATCCTCTACAGCAACCTGACGGCCGTCTCCGCCGTGCGCGCCGCCTTCCAGCGCAAGGGCGACCCGGAGCTGGCGCGCGTCGACGTCCCGGCCTTCCTCAAGGCCGCCGAGAACGCCTTCCCGGGCTGGGTGCGGATCCAGCAGAACATCCGGCACGCCATCGTCTTCGGCGGCTCCGCCCTCGCGCTCGTCGCGGTCTCGCTCTGACGCCCCGGCGCCGCCCCTCCCTCCGGCCCTCCCCCTCCCCCACCGACCCGCTCGCGACGGCCTCGCCGTCACACCGAGCGGGTCAGCCGGTTCGCCAGGGTCGACAGCGTGTACGCGCCGATGCCGAGCACCACCTCCAGGGCGTTCTGCCGGGTGTATCCGGCGTCGAGGAACCGCGCCAGCTCCTCGTCGCTCACCGCCCCGGACGAGGCGAGGACCTGATGCGTGAACTGCCGTACGGTCTCCAGCCGTTCAGGTCGCGCGGCCGGGCCCAGCCTCGCCAGCCTGGTCTCGTGGATGCCGACGCACAGATGACACTGGTTGCGTTCGGCGACCGTCAGGATCACGGTCTCGCGGGAGTGCGGGTCGAGCGTCGTGGTCTCGAACAGCGCGCTCATCTTCAGGAAGCCGTCCAGCGCATGCGGGGACTCGGCCATGCGCGCGACGGCCTGCGGGAGGTGGCCCCAGGCCGCGGACACGCTCTCCATGGAGCGACGCGAGGCGACGGGTGCGGTCTCTACGGTGTGGTCGGTGAACAAGGCGACTCCTGGAAGAGAGAGTAGAATCGACAACATGGTTGACCATGGGGACGAGAGAAACGTAAACCAGGTTGTCGATATGGGCAAGGGGGAATCCGTCGCGGGCTTCGAGCTGCCGCTGCTCCTCTTCGCCGGCTTCCGCACCCTCATCGACCGGCTCCACGCCGAACTCGCCCGCCGCGGCCACCCCGACCTGCGCCCCGCCCACGGCTTCGCCATGCAGGCCATCGGCGCCGGCGGCCCCCGCGGCGCCACCGCCAGCGACATCGGGCGCCGCCTCGGCGTCTCCAAGCAGGCAGCGGGCAAGACCGTCGACCGCCTCCTCGCCCTCGGCTACGCCGAGCGCGCCGACGACCCGGCCGACGCCCGCCGCAAACTCGTCCGCCTCACCGCGCACGGCCACGACGCCCTCGCCCGCTCGGCCGCGATCTTCGACGAGCTGCACGCGGAGTGGTGCGCGACCCTCGGCGACGAGCGCGTACGGGACATGGAGAGCGCTCTGCGCCAGGTCGTCCCCCCGGAGACCACCTTCCGCCTCGACGCCGGCAGCTGGCTCGGCGGCTGAACGCCGACGCGCGCCCGCCGAGCGCCTCTTGCTTGAAGCGCGCTCCAAGGCGTTGGCTTGGGGACCATGAAGTACACGCAGCTCGGACGCACCGGACTCAAGGTCAGCCGACTCGTCCTCGGCACGATGAACTTCGGACCTCAGACCGACGAGGCCGACAGTCACACGATCATGGACTCCGCCCTCGATGCGGGTATCAACTACTTCGACACGGCCAATGTGTACGGGTGGGGCGAGAACAAGGGCCGCACCGAGGAGATCGTCGGCAGCTGGTTCGCCCAGGGCGGCGACCGGCGCGAGAAGACGGTCCTCGCCACCAAGGTCTACGGCTCCATGTCACGCGAGGGTGAAACCTGGCCCAACGAGGACCGACTGTCGGCGCTGAACATCCGCCGGGCCGTCGAGGCCTCCCTCAAGAGGCTCGGCACCGACTACATCGACATCTACCAGTTCCACCACATCGACCGGCTCACCCCCTTCGAGGAGATCTGGCAGGCGGTCGACGTCCTGATCCAGCAGGGCAAGATCCTCTACGCCGGCTCCTCCAACTTCCCCGGCTACAAGATCGCCCAGGCCAACGAGGTCGCCACCCGGCGCGGTTCCACGTACGGCCTGGTCAGCGAGCAGTGCCTGTACAACCTCTACGAGCGCCGCGCCGAGATGGAGGTCATCCCTGCGGCCCAGGAGTACGGCCTCGGTGTCATCCCCTGGTCCCCGCTGCACGGCGGGCTGCTCGGCGGTGTCATCCGCAAGGAGGCCACGAGCGGGCGGCGTGCCTCCGGTCGGACCGCCGAGGCGCTGACCGACCCGGTGGTCCGGGCGCGGATCCAGGCGTACGAGGACCTCCTCGACAAGCACGGCCTGGAGCCGGGCGAGACGGCCCTGGCCTGGCTGCTGACCCGCCCCGGCGTCACGGGCCCGATCGTCGGCCCGCGCACGTCCGGGCAACTGAACGGCGCCCTGCGCGCGCTGGAGCTTGAGCTGGGCGAGGAGCTGCTGGCCTCGCTCGACGAGATCTTCCCGGGCCCGGGCCCGTCCCCGGAGGCTTTCGCCTGGTGAGTGCGGAGAACCGCGGGTGAACGGCCGTCGCCCCGACCCCGGGGCGGCGGCCGGCGCCGGCGATACACGCGGCCCTGTCCATCGACGCGATCAAGATGCCCGACACCCCAGCCGGCGCGGCGGCCCGGGCCGTGG